>CAYJVS010000048.1:0-8246 GCA_964373635.1 uncultured Gammaproteobacteria bacterium | reverse complement strand
TTCGGTTCTTCCGGCTTTTCCGTGGGTACGACAAGGGTCCTGATCGGTTCAGCGGCCCCCTCCCTTAAGGTAAGGGGGGTTATGCGGCGGGCGCGACCGCCATTGTTTTGGGGAATTCCAGCGTTTTTTGCCTCAAACTCATAACTCCCCTTCGTCCCCTCGTACCCTAAGAGGGGAATCCGGCGCGAACCTCGCGCCGTAAGGGACGGTGTAGTACCCACACCAATGCCGGAAGAGCCTTCTTTTAGTTTCCATCGAGACCCTAGTCGCCGGAAATCGGCGGGAAAGGAGTTGCCAATGGCAACACGGTGGCAACATTCACGATCTATGTTGGTGTGCTTGAAGGTGCGGCGGCAAGTACCGGCCGTGCGCCGGGGATGATCACTTCCCTGGTGATCAGCACGCGACACGATCCCAGTTTGTACTTGCCGCAGGGCTACGGCACCCGCATGTGGGGTGTGTCGCCTACCACCCAATGACTCTGGGATTGGTTGCGCCGCAAGTGAGCAACCATCGGTCGACGCCTCCGCGTCGGCTTTTTTCTCCCCGGGAAACCTTGCTAAGATACCCTTCTTCTGATATTATCAACCAGTATTTACCTCTGTCTATGAACGTCACGGAACTGGCGCGCCGCCTGCGCATGGATACCCGCGATTTGTTGGTGCTGTTGCCCCAGCTGGGGTTTGACATTGGCCGCCGCGCGATTAAGGTGGACAACCGCGTGGCGGAAAAAATCATCCAGCAGTGGCCGCTGATGATGAAAAAGCTCCGCGCCGAAACCGCCGAAGCCGTGGGCCCCGCCGCTGCCGAAGGCGGCGCGACCGTCGCCAAGCGGGAAGTTACCGTGCCGCCGGCCATCACCGTGCGCGAGTTTGCCCATCGGGCGGGTCTCCCCATCACCAAGGTGCTCGCGGTGCTGATGCGGAGCGGGGTTTTGGCCGCGATCAACGAGCGGATTGATTACGACACGGCGGCGATCGTCGGGTCGGATTTAGGCTTGGAGGTCAAACCCGAGGCAACCGCCGCGGAGCCGATACCCACGGCACCGACCGTGACGGCACCGACTGAAGGCGGCGCGCCGCGCCCGCCGGTGGTCGTGGTGCTGGGCCACGTTGACCACGGCAAGACCAAACTCCTGGATGCGATTCGCCGCACCGATGTCGCGTCGGGCGAAGCCGGCGGCATTACGCAACACATCGGCGCGTACCAAGTCACGCGGCAGGGGCGGCGGTTGACCTTTATCGACACGCCCGGCCACGAGGCTTTTGCCACCATGCGCTCGCGCGGGGCGCGGGTAGCCGATATCGCCATCTTGGTCGTGGCCGCCGACGACGGGGTTCAGCCCCAGACCAAGGAATCGGTCAAAATCATCCGCTCGGCCGGCTTGCCCTTGGTAGTGGCGATCAACAAAGTGGACAAGCCGGAGGCGAACCTGGAGCGCGTCAAACAAGAGCTGTCACAACTGGAACTCATGCCGGAAGACTGGGGGGGCAAGACCATCTGCGTTCCCATTTCCGCCAAGGCCGGCACCGGCATTGACCAGTTGCTGGATACGTTGCTGTTGGTGGCCGATCTGGAACAGGATACAATCGTGGCTGACCCCAAGCGGCCGGCGACGGGCACGGTGATTGAGTCGCACGTGGACAAGGGTGAAGGACCGGTGGCGACGTTTTTGGTGCAGAGCGGCACGCTGACCATCGGCGATTTGCTGCAGATTGGCGATACTTTTTACGGCAAGGTGCGGGCGTTGAGGGATTATCGCGGACGGAGCTTGACGGTTGCGCCTCCCTCGACGCCGGTGCGCGTTCTCGGTTTAAAAGCGGTGCCGTCGGTGGGCGACGTGGCGAACGTGGTTTTTGAGGTTGATCGAAAGCATCGTCCCAAAGCCCAGGCCTTGCGGGGCCGCGCCACGGCCGCGTATACCCCCGCGCCGCCGCCGGATGCGACCGGCGCGACCGTCTCGTGCAACCTGGTGGTGAAAGCCGACGTGCTGGGGTCGCTGGAAGCGATTCTTGGGGCGCTGGACGCATTGCAGCATCCGGAGGTTGCCGTGCGTCTTATCAGCAAGGGGCTGGGCAACATTACCGAAGGCGACGTGGCGGCAGCGGAATCCGGCGGGGCGGTGATTTTGGGTTTTCACGTCAATCCGACGCCGGCGGCGGCGAGTTTGGCCCAAGACCGGCGGGTGGAGGTGAAAACCTATAAGATCATCTACGAGTTGATTGCCGAGGTGCGGCGGCGCGTTGAGGCGTTGCTGAAGCCGGAAGTCATCCGCACCGAGCTGGGCACCATGAAGGTGCTGGCCGTCTTTCGGGCGGACAAGGCCGGCCAAATCGTCGGGGGTGTGGTAACGCGGGGTAGCGTGGCGGCGGGAGCGTCCGCGCGGGTAGTCCGCGACGGGGTGGAGGTGGCGGCCGGCGCGATCACGCAGCTGCAGCAAAACAAGGTCAAGGTGACCGAGGTGGTGCAAGGCCGCGAGTGCGGCGTGCGCTTCCAGGGCAAGCCGGTAATCCACGTCAACGACCTGCTCAACGTCTACCGGGAGGAAGTCCGGCCGCGGACGCTGGCGGCACGATCCGGGGGGTAGTTTGTCCCCGTCATACGGTAACGATGCCCGTTTCGGTGTCGTCAGACGTCGGTTGTCAATTGCCGCATTGTTCGATTGCGAATTGCGAATGACGGATTTCGGTCAACCCACAATGCGCAAGGCGTACTTCGCCATCCGCTAATCCAACCATCAACGATGATCGGGATGACGGGCCTCGTCACCGTCCCACGAGGACAACCCCCCAGGTCTTTTGAAACCGTGTCGCATCGTCTTCCTAAAATCAGCGAAACTATCCGCCGGGAGTTGAGCCGGTTGATGGTGAGCGAACTGGAGCCGCCGCGGGAAATGCTTTTGACCATTACCGGCGTGGACGTCAGCGTTGATCTGCAAAATGCCAACGTCTGGATGAGCGTTTTGCCGACGACGGCCCAAGACGCGGCCCTGGCGTGGCTGCACCGTCACGGGGCGCGGTTGCGGGCCGCGTTGTTTGCCACCCAACGGTTTCGCCCCATCCCCGTCTTGCATTTCCGCGCCGACGACACCGCGGCTCATGCCGCCGAGATTGAGGCGCTGATTGATCGGCTGCCGAAGAGTCAGTCGGAGCAGGGAGCAGGGGGCGAGGAGTAGGATATCCTCGTCGTACGGTTACCAGACCCGTCTCCGCTATCGTCCGTGGTCTTGGTCTTACGGAAACGATGCCCGTTTCGTCTGACGTCAGACGTACAACGTCTCACGAATCGGGCCTCGTGACCGTCCGACGAAGACGCGTGACCGATGAAGAGCGTTGACATTGATCTCCCGATACGGTAGGCTGGCCGGTTATGCATTTGGGTTCCATTCCCCCGCGGCTGGAAGCGGCGTGTCGGCAGGCCGGACGGGTGCTCCTGGTCGGCCATACCCAACCGGATGCGGATTGCCTGGGGGCGCTGGGGGCGTTTGTCTTGTATCTGGAGGGATTGGGGGTGGCCGCTGACGTGTATTGCGCCACGCCCACACCGCGGCGCTGGCGTTGGCTGCCGGGAGTAGGGAGGCTAAAAACTACCTACCGCGGCCCGTATGGCGCGGTCGTGGTTCTTGACTGCGGCGATCTTGCCCACGCCGTCATCTCGCCCCGCGAGCTCACGGCGCTTGGGGCATCCGTCATCGCGAACATTGACCATCACCACACCAACGCGCGTTTTGGCACCCACAACCTGGTGTGTCCCGACGCCTCTTCCACCACCGAAATTCTGTATCACTTCCTGCGCCAGCTTCGCGCCCCCCTGACGCCGCCGATGGCCACCGCGCTTTTGGCCGGGATATTGGGCGATACCGGCGGGTTTCGCCACCCCAACACCACGCCGGCCGTGCTGGCAACCGCCGCCGAGCTGGTTTCCGCCGGCGCCGACTGGCGCAAGCTGTGGGACGTGACGTTTCGCGACAAGACGGTTGTCACCTTGCAGCGTTGGGGGCGGGTGCTGTCGCGGGTTACCCGGCACCCCGAGTTTAACCTCGCGATCGCGGTGGTTCCGGCTGCCGACTTGGCCGGAGTGCCCGATGCGTCCGCGCTGGTTGCCGGGTTAGCGAATTTTCTCAACACGCTGGATGATGTGCGGGCGGTCCTGGTGCTGGTTGAGCAGGCGGATGGGACGGTTCGCGGGAGTCTGCGGTCAAAAGATCCCTTGCTGGACGTTTCCGCATTTGCTACGCTGTGTGGAGGCGGCGGCCACAAGCTGGCTGCTGGGTTCACCATCAAGGGCAGGCTCCAGGAAACGCCGCGGGGGTGGCGGATCATCGGCTAATGCAAAATGCAAAAAAATCAAAATGCAAAATTTAGGAAATCGTCCCGCCCGCGGCGGGACTCCATAATTTTGACTTTTGACTTTTGAATTTTTAATTTTCGTGTATGCACCTCATCCCCACCGTGATCGAAAAATCCACCTTCGGCGAACGCGCCTACGACATCTACTCGCGGCTGCTCAAAGAACGCATCATTTTTTTGGGCGACGTGATTACCGACCCCTTGGCCAACACGATCATCGCCCAGCTGCTGTTTTTGGAATCCGAGGACCCGAAAAAAGAAATCAAAATTTACATCAACAGTCCCGGCGGCTCGGTTTCGGCCGGTCTGGCGATTTACGACACGATGCAGTACGTCAAGCCCGACGTCATGACCATTTGCGTCGGCACCGCCGCGTCCATGGGCGCGGTGCTGTTGGCGGCGGGTGAACACGGCAAGCGCGTGGTGCTGCCGAACTCCGAGATCATGCTGCACCAGGTAATGGGCGGGGCCGAGGGCCAGGCGATTGACGTCAAGATTCGCGCCGAACACATTTTGCGCACCAAAGACCGGCTGAATCTCATTTTGGCCCGGCATACCCGCCAGTCGTTGAAGAAAATTGAAAGGGATACCGATCGCGACTATTACCTCACCCCGCAGGAAGCGGTCGCCTACGGCTTGGCGGACAAGATTATCCAATCGTGAGGCAACCCCCCGTTCGTCTTGGTGGGACGGAGACAAGGCCCGTTTCGGTAGGTTTTGTGGTCATGGTCGAAAGTCTTGGCAGCCAGTTACGTCAAGGGTTTTAGGTCATGGGGTTTCCCCATTGACCATGACCAATGACCTGACCCGCTGCCATGACCAATACCCAATGTCCGTTCACGAAACGGGCCTGGTAACCGCATGACGATGACCGTTGCCGGCGGCTTGCCATGGGGCAACAAACGTGCTAGCCTTAAAGTAGAGTTTGAGAATTAATCATCAACAGCCACGGTCAGCGGTATTCGGGAGTCCCTCACCCATGCGTAGTTTTGCGGTTGGAAAAACATTCCGGCCTTCGGCCTCGCGATCAGCGGGGCGCGGGGCGCATGTTCGCATCCTGGCTTTCTTTGCCGATCATTCCATCGCATCTTGAGCGGTCCGGCCGGCCTCGCGGCCGCGAGGGCATCGGTCGGACTGGTCCTGGCGTCGTCCTGATCCAGGGCCTTCCCGAGTTAGTGCCGTTGCCGCCGGCGTTGGCGGAAGCACGGTATGACAAAATTTCTCTGGGCGATTGCCCTGCTCGCGGGCTTTGGTTTTGGCGTTGCCCTCGGGTACTACCTACGCAAGCTGTGGGCCATTCGCCGCCGCGACACGATTGAGGCGAGAATCGAAGGGTTGATCAACGAGGCCAAGGCGCGCCAGAAAGAGATACTGCTGGAGGCCAACGACAAGGCCCTTAAAGTGCTGGAGGAAGTCAAGGTTGAAGAGCGCAAACGCCAAGCCGAATTCACCCGCGAGAAGCAGCGGTTGGAAAAACGCGAAACGCTGTTTGACCAAAAGATCCTGGAGATCGAATCCAAAAAGCAGGAGATCGTTGAAAAAGTCGCCAAAATTGAACAGGTCAAAGCCGAGATTGCCAAACTCAAAGATGAGCAGCTCGCGCGGTTGGAGCAGATCGCCGCCTTGAGCCAGGCGGACGCCAAACGCCTGCTGTTTGAGCAAGTTGAGCGGAGAACTCGCGACGATCTGATGGCGCGGATTCGCAAGCTTAATGAACAATCGAGCCAAGAGGTTGAACGCCAGGCCAAAAAACTCCTAAGTTTGGCGATCCAGCGCTGCGCCAGCTCGCACGCCGCCGAGGTCACCACCGCGACGCTGGATTTGCCCTCCGACGAGATGAAGGGCCGGATCATCGGCCGCGAGGGCAGAAACATCAAGGCGATTGAACAGCTCACCGGCGTGGAGATCATCGTGGACGACACGCCGCAGGCGATCACCGTGTCGGGGTTCTCGCCGATCCGGCGCCAAGTCGCCAAGCTGGCGTTAACCAAACTCATCGCCGACGGCCGCATCCACCCGGGCCGCATAGAAGAGGCCGTGGAACAGGCGAAAAAGGAGCTCGCCGCCGACATCAAGAAAGCCGGCGAGGACGCGCTCTACGAGGTCGGCATCACCGGCATCCACCCCAAGCTGGTGTCGGTATTGGGCCGCCTGAAGTACCGCACCAGCTACGGCCAAAACATTTTGCACCATTCCGTCGAGGTGGCCTATTTGGCCGGCCTGATCGCCGAGGAATTGGGCGCGGACGTCGCGCTGGCCAAGAAAGGCGGTCTGTTCCACGACATCGGCAAGGCGGTGGACCACGAGGTGCAGGGCGGCCACCCCGAGATTGGCTATAACATTTTGAAGAAGTTTACCGTCGGCGAAGAAGTGGCGCAGATTGCCAAGACGCACCACGACGACACGCCGGAACTCCTGGAGGCGTTGATCGTCAAGGTCGCCGACGCCATCTCGGGCGCGCGGCCCGGGGCGCGCAAGGACACCTATGAGAAGTACATCCAACGCCTCGAGGAGCTCGAGCAACTCGCCTCAAGTTTCGCCGGGGTGGAAAAATCGTACGCGATTCAGGCCGGGCGCGAAGTGCGGGTGTTCGTGGTGCCCCAGGAGGTGGACGACCTGCAGGCCTACCAATTGGCCCAAGAGTTGGCGCGGCGGATCGAGCAAGAGCTCAAGTACCCGGGAGAAATCAGAGTCTGCGTCATCCGCGAAACGCGGGTGATTGAATACGCCCGGTAATGATGGGGGTGACGTCTTCGTCTGACGGTAACGAGGCCCGCGGGGTAAAGAGTAGGACGTCCTCGCCATGCGGCAACGATGCCCGATTCGTCCGACGTCATCGTCTAACGTCCCGACCCCGCCAACGGCGGGGCGAACAATGAATCGGGCCTCGTGACCGTACGACGTTTCACGTTATATTATGCTGACGGTTCTCTTTTTTGGTGACGTGGTGGGCAAGGCCGGCCGGCGCGGGCTGGCCGCGGTGTTGCCGGCGTTGCGTCAGGAATTCAAACCGGATGTGGTTATCGTCAACGGCGAAAACGCCGCCCACGGCAACGGCATCAACGCCAAGACGTACGGCGAGCTGCGGGAGGCGGGCGCGGACGTGGTTACCCTGGGCGACCACGCGTTTGATCGTACCGAGGTTCGCGAGCTGCTCGCGCGCGAATCCGGCCGGCTTTTGCGGCCGGTAAATTTTCCCGCCGGCGCGCCCGGGACCGGGGCCGCGTTGGTTCCGGTCGGCAGCCGGCAATTGGCGGTGGTTAATCTGTTGGGACGCGTGTTCATGAAGCGGCAGTTTGATTGTCCCTTTCGCGCGTTTGACGCCCTGCGGGAGCAATACCGCGGCATGGCGCTGGCCGGCCTGGTCGTTGATTTTCACGCCGAGGCGACCTCGGAAAAATCCGCTTTTGGCTGGTATGTGGACGGCCGGGCGAGCGCGGTGGTGGGCACGCACACGCACGCGCCCACGGCCGACGCGCGGATTCTGCCCGGCGGCACGGCCGTGGTGTCCGATGTCGGGATGGTGGGCAGCCGCGATTCGGTGATTGGGGTCAAGCGGCAGGCCGCGATTACCGGATTTTTGCAGCAGATGCCGGTGGTGCTGGAACCGGCCGAGGACAGCCCGTGTCAGGTCAACGGGGTGCTCATACAGATTGATCCCGCCACCGGCCGGGCCCACCACATGCGCCGGCTGGACACCGAGGTGGCGGTATAGTAGAGTATAAGAGTACCTCGTCAGGAAACCCAAAATAAAGATCCGCGTGTGGATCCGCGTCATAGATCCGCGGAGCCGAAATGAAGGTAGTTAATGAAAGGAGGTGACGCATGAACAAAGCGGAACTCATTGACCTCATCGCGCAGAGAATTCAGATCACCAAGCGCCAAGCCGAGGACGCG
>CAYJVS010000047.1:0-8364 GCA_964373635.1 uncultured Gammaproteobacteria bacterium | reverse complement strand
AACGCTGGAATTCGCCAAAACCATGGCCGTCGCGCCCGCTGCATAACCCACCCCCACCCTCCCTTACCGTAAGGGAGAGATCCGATGAACCGCTCAGGACCCTTGTCTTACCCACGGAAAAGCCGGAAGAACCTAAAAAACATGCACGCCTGGAGTCTAAATCCAATAACAATGAGCCTTGTCATGTGATTCCGCCACACCTCGCCTTCCGGACAGTAGGTGTTACCGGCCACCGCACCCCGAGCTGACGTCATTTCTCCCATCATCTATAACGCATTCCGCATCGTCTTCTTCATCTCTTCCTCGAACATTTCCATTGAGAGAAAAATTACAGCAAGCATATGCCGCTGCGCTTGCAGAACCTCGAACTATGACGCTGGTCAGCACCATCATCTTGACGCGAAATAATCTACCGCACACCCAGCGTTGTCTCGAGAGTATCTTTCGGTACTCAAAGTACCCCTATCACGAGGTTATCGTGGTGGATAATGGTTCCACTGATGGTACCAAAGACTACCTCCGGGAACTCCGCTCCACCCATCAGGAACTAACCTACCTCCTTAACGCCCGTAACCTCGGGTTTGCCGCTGGCAACAACCTCGGCATCAGGCAAGCCAAGGGCGACTACCTCATCCTCCTCAACAATGACACCGTGGTAACCGAGGGCTGGATCGCGGGTTTACTCAAATATTTTGCTGATCCAGCCGTGGGCATGGTCGGACCGGTTTCCAATAGCGTCGGCAATGAGGCTAAGATTGGTCTCGTGTTCACCTCCCTGGAGGAAATGCACCGTGCCGCGGGAGCGTACACCGCGGCGAACCGCAACCGATCTTTCGAGATCCCGATGCTCGGGTTCTTTTGCGTCGCAATACGTCGCGAGGTTATCGCCAACGTCGGCTTTCTCGATGAGCAATTTAGTCTGGGGCAATTTGAAGATGACGATTACTGTCTGCGCGTGAAGGCGGCGAACTACAAAATTATTTGCGCGGAAGATGTCTTTGTATACCACCACGGCGGGGTATCGTTCATGAAACTCAACCCCTTCCAGTACTTCCGCGTGACAATGAAAAATAAAAGATACTTCGAAACAAAGTGGAACCGTCGGTGGGTAACCCACGGTACGGGCCTCGGCCTTGTGCGCACATTGCTCCGGGATAGCAGAGAATTCGTCCAGCAGCAAGTCGCTTCCGCTCGAGGTCAGGCAGCATCGGCTGACCTCCAGGGATTCCTTGCCAGGCAGGTCGGGAGGTTACAGGCGCTACAGGAAATTCTCGAAACGCGGGCGGGCGACCCCGAATTTGCCTACGGGTCACTGGCGTGGAAAATTACCCGACTCCAGGCTCGGCTCCGCCGGCTAAAAAAAATTTTTCCGAACCGATGGAAAGTTGCCCTCAGGGACAACTACACTAGTTTAAGAAGCTACCCCGTCTACCGTGCGCTGCGCCAGGCCGTCAGTAATCAGCTCACGCAGATCCTTGATCGAACTGTCTCGCGCCGGGGGGTGATCGTCTTTTATTCCGTGTGCGATTGGAGCTACCCACTCTTCCAACGGCCGCACCAACTTGCTCTCGCCTTGGCCAAACAAAATTATCTTGTCTTCTACCGAACCCCAAACCGTGGGGAAAACGTGAGGGGCCTGTCGCGAGTGAACGATCTCCTCTACCTCGTGAATGACCATAAATTCTTAAGCGGCGTCCCGGCGGTCGTATTTCTTACCAACCACCCGCCGTACGCCAGGTTTGGCCCGTGTTTGAATACAACACTGATGGTGTACGATTTCATGGATGATCTCGAGGTAAACAAATCTCTCGGCCGTCGCTACCAGCGCGATCACCGACGGCTGTTGCGGCAAGTTAACCTCGTTACCGTCACCTCGGATGCGCTCGAGGCGCAGGTCAAGATCACTAATACCAACGTGGTGGTCATACCCAACGGAGTAGACTACGCGCATTTTTCACTCACCGGTGAGAGCGCTTGTCCCGCCGACCTTCTTCCCCTCGTCCGCACCGGCCAGCCGATTATCGGGTACTACGGAGCATTCGGCGACTGGCTTGACTTCCCCTTGCTTCAACTCCTCGCGCGGCACTACCGGCAGTGCCACGTCGTGCTCATCGGAGCCGACTTCCTTGACAATGTCTCACGGCACCGGTTGCCTCTGGTGGAAAACATCCATTGGCTCGGCCCGAAGCCATACCAGGAGCTGCCCGCGTACCTCCATCGCTTCGACACGGCAATCATCCCCTTTCGATCGGGCCCCATTGCGGCATCCACATCGCCGGTCAAACTGTTTGAGTACATGGCCGCGGGCATTCCCGTGGTCACGACTGACATAAGGGAATGTCGGAAATACCCTGGCGTCCTGGTATCTGATTCACAACAAATATTTCTCCAAAATGTGGCGAAAGCCCTTGGGCTGAAAGATGACGCCGCCTACCGCGCCGCGCTCCGGACGGAGAGCATGAGGCACACCTGGGACATTCGAGCACAAACGCTACTCGCGGCCGTGCAGCGTCTTACCGGGAAGGCGCCGACATCAGCGGTCGGGGACTCGGCGAGAACGGCCAGCGTGGGCGGGGGAACATGGGAAATCACCGCTTGAGCTATGCCGCTACCCCGGCGTCTCGGAACACTGTGGGGAACCCTTAGGGCGGCGTTACCGCTGCGACGGGGGCCAAGGTGTCAGTTCCAGTGCAACATCTGCAGCCGGCGCAACCACGTCCCGTTCGCGCGGATCGGTCGTGAACTGGCTTCGTGCGGCGGCTGCGGCTCCACGGTGCGGATGCGCGCCGTGGTGCATACCCTGTCGCTCGAACTCTTCGGCGAAAGTTTGCCGATTGAATGTTTTCCGCGGCGGCCGGATTGCACCGGCATCGGCTTCAGCGACTGGTTCGAGTATGCGAATCGCCTCGCCAATATGACCAGCTACCGCAACACCTACTACCACCAGGAACCACGCCTCGATATCACCGCGATCCCGAGCGACCTTGAAGGGACGGCGGACTTCGTTATCTGCTCCGACGTCCTGGAGCACGTCGCCCCGCCGGTTTCGGTCGCTTTCTGCAATTTACGGAAGCTGCTGAAACCCACCGGCGTTGCCGTCCTCTCCGTCCCCTATTTGGCAGAAGGGGATACTACCATCGAGCATTTCCCCGAACTCTTCCACTGGAGGCTGGATCGCACCGCGGATGGCTACCGCCTCGAAAATACCACCCGTGACGGGCGGCGGCAGGTCTTCAGCAATGTCGTCATGCACGGCGGGGACGGAGCAACGGTGGAAATGAGAATTTTCACCCGACGATCCCTGATCCGAGAGCTCCGCTACGCGGGATTCACGCAGATCACCCTCCATGCCGCGCCAGAGCCTCGCTTCGGCATTCACTGGCCAACGCCGCTATCGCTCATGGTCTCGGCGAAGGTTCGATGAGGGTATGGCGGCGCCCGGCCGTGCCTCACGCGATCAAGGATCAACGGCTACCGCCGCCCCAAGAATGAATATGCGGATTGGGCACATCAACTACTCCTACCGACCGATCATCGGCGGGGAAGACGTATACCTGGCAACGCTGGTGGAGGGGCTGCGCCGAAACGGATTCAGTCAGCGCATCTACCAACGGCGTACAGGCGAACGCGGGCCCGATGTCGTCGGGGTACTGGCACCACGCCTGCCCCTTATCCGCCGCCAGCCGCTCTACACGTTCAACCTATTCCTGAACTGGCATTTCCCTCAACTTCGGCGCGAGCGATGCCTAATCGTCCACGATCCGTTCCACTTCTGGCCAGTACGCTGGCACCAAAGGACCATCGTCATCTCCCAAGGAGTCCGTTGGGATCGCCCAGCGGCGCAGGATCGGTGGTATAATTGGATTCGGCACCGAGCCGCTAAAACTGCCTGGCGCCACGCCCATCAACTGGTAGCCAATGACTCCCATTTTTTCCGACAGTTCGGCGTTTCGCTCAAACCCGGCGAACGACTGTTCTCGGAAATCACGCCGCGACGATGGTTCATCCCCAACTGCATCGATGGACGGCGGTTCGAGCCCGGCGACGGCATCGCCAGCCTCCGCCGGCTCAATCCTGTGCTCGTGCCGCGACGGGTAGTGCCAGCGCGGGGCATCCACCTGGCGATCGAGGCATTCAGCATCTTCCGCCAGGAGTTCCCGGAAACCAGCTTGGTGGTTGCAGGGGATTTCCAAGACGACCACTACCGCCGACACGTTTTCACATTGATCGAACGGCACCGCCTCACCGGCTGCGTCTACTTCCTGGGCGCCGTGAATTGGCAGACCATACCGCAGGTGTACCGCTCGGCGCTCATCAGCGTCATCCCGACGCTCTATGAAGAAGGAACGTCGCTCGCCGCCCTCGAGAGCATGGCCTGCGGCACGGCCACGGTTTCCACCAACGTCGGCGGGTTAGCAGATCTGCCAACCTACCAGTGCCGGCCCGACGCGACGGCGCTCGCCCACGCCATGGCCGAGTGCTACCAGAATCGCCAGCAGATCGCCGCCAAGCAGCGTTCCGCGGTGCTGGAAAACTTCAACCTCGAACGGTTTACCGCGGCATGGCTCAATGTTATCAGCGCGGCAACCATCTGAAACGTCATGGCTACCATTTGCATCGCCATTGGCATCGGCACGCGCCCGGAAGCAATTAAACTTGCGCCGGTGGTGCAGGCGCTGCAGGCGCAGACCGGCCGCTTCAGACCAGTGGTGGTGCTAACCTCGCAGCACCGCGAGCTGCTCCAGCAAGCGCTGCGGGATTTTAGGATCCGTACTCAGCGCGACTTCCGCATCATGCGCCCGAATCAAAATCTCAGCTACGTCGCCACCGAAGTATTGCGAAAATCATCCGCGCTGTTTACCAAGGAACGACCAGATCTCCTGCTGGTGCAAGGGGACACCACCACCACCATGGCAATGGCCCTAGCGGCGTTCTACGCCGGCATCCCGATCGGGCACGTCGAGGCAGGCCTGCGCACCTACGACTTGCGGCAGCCATTCCCAGAAGAAATGAACCGCGTGGTCGTTGATCACATCGCCGACCTCCTGTTCGCTCCGACCGCCGCGGCGCGGGGCAACCTGATCCGCGAGGGGCTCCCCCCTGGCCGCATCCATGTCACCGGCAACACCGCCATCGACGCGCTTCGGCTCATCCTCGCGCGGGGCTGGCGCCCGGGCGCGTCGTTGCGCAAGGTCAATTTCAATAAAAAGGTGATCCTGGTGACGGTGCACCGGCGCGAAAATTTCGGGACGCCACTGCGGCACATCTGTCAGGCGATCCAACTGCTCCACCGCCGCCACGCCGAGATTGAGTTCCTTTTCCTAGTCCACCCCAACCCGAACGTCGCACGCGTGGTCCGCAGACGGCTGAACCGGTTGAGCGGCGTCCACCTGCTCAAACCCTTGAGCCATGCCGACTGCTCCCACGCAATGCAACGCGCCTTCCTCCTGCTCACCGACTCCGGCGGGATCCAAGAGGAGGCGCCGTTCCTGGGTAAAGCCGTGCTGGTGCTGCGAAACGTGACCGAGCGCCCGGAAGCGGTGGCAGCGGGTAACGCCCGAGTCGTGGGCACGGAAACGGCGAAAATTATCCGAGCGGTCAGACGCCTGCTGTACCATCCCGCTGCTTACCAACGGATGTCGCAGCGACGGTTCCCATTCGGCGACGGCCATGCCGCCCCTCGCATCGTGAGGATTATCAGCGAATTTTTCCGACGCCGTGGCAATGTGAAACGGCGAACTGATATTGCCCGTCGGTCAATCCCGCGACGGCGTCATGCAACGCACTAAAATTTTCCACCTCGTCGAAGCCACCCAGGTTGGCGTGCGGCAGCACGTGGTGACGTTGCTGTCTCGCCTCAACCCTGATCGCTACGAGCTCACCCTGGGGTACTCGCCGCGGCGGGCCGACGCGCTGTTCTGGGAGGCGTTGCCAAAGCTGAAAGCTCGCGGCGTGAAAACAGTGGAGCTTGACATGGTGCGCGAAATCAACCCGCTGCGCGACTTCCTGGCGCTCCGAAAACTGCTCTCAGAGTTCCACCGCAACCGCTACGATATCGTCCAGACCCACAGCGCCAAGGCCGGATTTTTGGGGCGCCTGGCGGCACGCCGCGCCGGGGTGCCGGTGGTGATCCACCGACCCGCGGCCTGGTCGTTCCTCGCCACCCGCTCTCCTGTCCTGCGCCACACCTACGTCCAGCTGGAGCGTCACGCCGCCCGATGGACCGACGCGATCATCTGCGTCTCGCGGCAGGAACGGGAACTCGGCCTCAAAAACCGCATCGCTCCGGTTGAGAAATTCACGGTCATTCCCAACGGCATTGACGTTGCCGGCGTCACGGGTGACCGCGCGCGGGCGCGCCGCGCGCTCGGACTTCCGCCCGATGCCATCGTGCTGGGAACGATCACCCGCTTGACGTACCAAAAAGACCCGCTCGGCCTGATTGCCGCGCTCGCACCGCTCCTGCGCCAGCAATCAAATCTTACGCTCGTGTTTGTCGGCAGCGGCCCACTCGAAAGAACGGCGAAATCGGCTGCGGCTCATGCCGGCATCGCGCGCCAGGTGATTTTTTTGGGCTTTCGCCCAGATGCGACGCAGCTGTTGTTCGGTTTTGACGTTTTTTTATTGCCGTCGCGCTACGAGGGCCTTTCCTATGCTATGCTGGAGGCGATGGCCGCTGGTTTGCCGATCATCACCACGGCCGGCGGCAACCAGGACGCCGTCACCGACGGTGCTAACGGTTTTATCGTTCCCGTCGGCAACCACGCCGGGCTGCGGACGGTTGCGGCCCGACTCGCCAACGACGCGACGCTCCGCCGCCAGATGGGCGATCGCGCCCGGCAACGGGTGAACGATTTCACGGTTGAACGCCAAGTTGAGCAAACCGCCGCGCTCTACGACCGCCTCCTGAAGGCAAAGGGATTATGACGTTCCTCTTGATCATCAGCGACGCGCTCGCCATCGTGGTGGCGTTTACCCTGGCCTACAGCCTGCGGCGCTGGGGGCCGCTAACACTGGCGCTGGAACCGCTCTTGCCGTTGCGCGTGTACCTGGCCGCTCTGCCCTGGGCGGTTGCGCTGCTGGTGGCGATCTGCTATCTGCGAGGATTGTACCGCCCGCACCGCCGGCTTAACCGGTTAAGCGAAGCTTATGAATTGAGCAAGGCGGCAACCGGCTGGGCGCTGCTCATCATGTCGGGCTCCTATCTGGTCAAACAGGACTACTCGCGCATCATCGTGGTCGCGACGTGGATCCTAAGCCTGGGAATGATTACACTGGGAAGACTGGGAGCCAACCGCCTCATCCGGTCGCTGGCGCAACGCGGCATTGGTATCACCCGGGTGCTGCTGGTGGGCACGGGCAAACCCGCCCGCGTGGTCGCCCAGGAGCTGGCACGCTACGAACGGCTCGGCTACCGCGTGGTCGGCTGCGTGGACGGAGATACCGTCAACAACCTTCCGGTCATCGGCAACGTCACGGATGTGCCCCGCCTTATCACCCAACATCGAATCCACCAAGTCTACGTCGCCGACCCGAGCCTGTCGTTCGACGCCATCCTCAGTCTGGTGTACGATTGTCCGAAGCCCGACGTGGAATTCCGCGTGGCGGCAAACATTTTTCCCCGCTTCCATCCGCCGCACTCCCTGACCGAGCTTGAGGGATTCCCCACCCTCGATCTGCGGAAGGCGCAACCAAACCTCGCGCATCGCGCGGCCAAACGGCTGGTTGATGTCCTCCTGGGTACGCTGCTGTTTGCCGCCAGCTCTCCGCTCTGGCTGGCGCTCACCCTCTTCATCCGCCGCGACTCGGCCGGACCCGCCATCATTCGGCAGCCACGGGTCGGTTTTAAGGGGAAAATTTTTACCCTCTACAAATTCCGCACCATGGATGCCCGCGCGGAACTTGACGCCCGGCCGCCCAGCGACGAAACCGACTCCCGCATCACCCGCGTGGGACGGCTTTTGCGGCGCACCAGCCTGGATGAACTGCCGCAGCTCCTCAATGTCATCCACGGCGACATGTCGCTGGTGGGGCCGCGGCCGGAGCTGGTCTCTCTGGCCGCCGGCTACCGCGGCTGGCAGCGCCGCCGCTTTGACGCCAAGCCCGGGCTGACCGGCTTATGGCAGATCCTCGGCCGCAAGGACCTCGCGCTCGAACAAAAATTGGAGTACGACTTCTACTACGTCAACAACCAGTCGCTGCTGCTAGACCTGGTGATCCTGGCGCGCACCATCCCCCAAATCCTCTTCGGCCGCGGGGCGTACTGAGGATGATAAAAAGCAACGAAAAATTTACCAAATTAGGAGTCGGGTTAATGGTCATATGAAAACAGAACACCTACTTTGACCGTTGTACATGGGGTGA
>CAYJVS010000046.1:0-8383 GCA_964373635.1 uncultured Gammaproteobacteria bacterium | reverse complement strand
CCGCACGGTGCCCAACCCGCTGACGTTGCCGGTGTACTCGGGCACGTCGAAGCTGACGCGCACGTGGCTTTGCGCCCCGAGGTGGTAGATTTCATCCGGCTGGATTTTTGCCACCAGTCTAGCTAAGGCGCTGGAGTCGGTCAGGTCAATGTAGTGGAGAAAAAACCGCGTCTCGGGCCGGTGGGGATCGGCGTACAGATGATCAATCCGGTTGGTGTTCAGGGAACTGGAGCGGCGGATCAAGCCGTGCACCTCGTAGCCTTGGGCCAACAGCAATTCCGCCAAGTAGCTCCCGTCTTGGCCCGTGACGCCGGTAATCAACGCCTTTTTCATACGTCCGTTGACTCCTGGCCGCTGACCGCGGGTTTTTTGGGTTGGTTGAGAACTTCCCGCACCACGTACTTGGGCCGCCGTTTGACTTCTTCAAAGACCCGGCCGAGATACTCGCCGATGACGGCCAGCGACAAGAGCTGCACGGTGCCGAAAAACAGCACCATTAAAATGATGGTGCGCACCCCCCGCTCGCCCGCCGGCAAGTACCCAAACAGGTAGCCGCCGAGGTAGAACAAAAGCGCCAGCGACGTCACCACCACCAGGATGCCGGAAATCGTGGTGATCATTTCCAGCGGCGCGTAGGAAAACGAAAAGATGCCCTTGCGCGCGGTTTTCACGTACGTCCAGAAGGTAAACTTGGTTTTCCCGGCGACCCGTTCGCCGCGGCGGTACGGGATGCCGGTATGCCGAAAGCCGGTCCAGGCGCGTAAGCCCCGCACAAAACGGTTGCGCTCGGGCATGGCGTTAATCACGTCCACCACCTTGCGGTCCATGAGTGAAAACTCCGAGGCGTCCAGCGGAATGTCCAGGTACGAAGTGGTCTTCATCAAGCGGTAAAACAGCTTGTAACCGGCGTTGCGCAGCGGATTGCCCGCCCGCCGCGCGCGGATGCCGTAGACCACGTCAAAGCCCTCCTGCCACTTGCGGACAAACTCGGCGATCATTTCCGGCGGATCCTGCAAATCGGCGTCCGCCCAGACCACCGCGGCGCCGGTGGCGTACTCGGTGCCCGCGGTGTAGGTATGGTCCGGGCTGCCGAAGTTGCGCGACAGCAGCACGACCACGACGTTTTTGTCTTGCGCGGCCAGCTCGCGGTAGATCGTTTCCGAGCCGTCGGTGGATCCGTTGTCGGCAAAGACGATCTCGTAGTCCGACGTCACCGCGGTGAGCGCTGCCTTAAGCCGCTGGTACGTCCGTGACAAATTCTCCCGCTCGTTAAAGCACGGCACCACCACGGAAATTCTTTTGTCGGTCAAGGGCATGGCACGTTACTGATAGCGAGATAAAAACTCCTTGAACGCCTGCACCGTGTAATTCATTTCTGCCGCCCCCAGCCCGTGGTAGCAGCCGACCCACAACGAACGCGCCATGATGGCGTCGGTGTTCTGAAGCGACCCGGCGATGCGGTGTGGCACTCGGTAGGTGGTCAGATACGGCTGCTTGGTCAGGTTGCCGGCCAAAATTTGCCGAGTGGTAATTTTACGCGATTCCAAAAAATTTATCAAGTCGGTCCGCGTGAACGGGCAGTCGGGCTGTAACGTCAGATAAAAACCAAACCAGCTTGAGGCGGCATGCGCCGGCTCCCGGGGGAGAATCAAGAAACGCTCAAACGGCTGCAGTCCCGCCAAGAGTACGGCGCCATTGGCCCGCCGGCGGGCGGTGAACGCCGCGAGTTTGGAAAACTGCACGATGCCGGCGGCGGCCTGAATGTCGGTCAGGCGCAAGTTGTAGCCAATTTCGGTGAAGACGTACTTGTGGTCGTAGCCCGGCGGCAACTGGCCGAGGGTGTAGCCGAAGCGCTGACCGCAGACGTTGTCCTCGCCGGTCTTGCACCAGCAATCGCGGCCCCAATCGCGGAAACCGCGAAGAATTTTTCCCAACCGCGGCGTTCGGCAGGCAATGGCGCCGCCTTCGCCCGTGGTCATATGATGGCCAGCGTAAAAACTAAAGGTGGCCAAATCCCCAAAACTCCCCACGGGTTTGCCGCGGTACAAACTCCCCAGCGCGTCGCAACAGTCTTCAACCAACCACAGACCGTGACGGCGGCAAAACGCTGCCACGCGGTCCACGTCAAACGGCACGCCGATGTTGTGCGGCATGAACACGGCCCTCGTTTTTGGCGAGTACGCGGCTTGCAGGCGATCAACCGTGGTGTTCATGGTTGCAAGCTCCACGTCCACAAACACCGGCACGAGTTGGTACAGGATCAGGGGATTGATGGTGGTGGGAAAGCCGGCGGCAATGGTGATGACCTCGTCGCCGGGTTTGAGCCGGCGCTCCCCGAGTTGCATCGACGTCAGGGTGGCCACGGCCAGCAGGTTGGCTGAACTCCCCGAACTGGTCGTGACGCAAACGGCGGCTTCGGTGTGCTCGGCCATCTGGCGTTCCAATTCCGCCGCGTAATGGGCTTCCGTCCACCAGCCTTCCAGCACGGCTTCAATCATGGCGGCCATTTCCGCGTCGTCAATGCTTTTACCGGTGGCCGGAATCCTGGTCTGCCCGGGCACAAACCGGCGCTGGCCCAAGGTTCGCTGGTAGTGGTCGGCAATTAACTGACGTAAAGCTGGGTCCATATAATTTGACAGTTGGCGTATAAACTGGTAACGTCACGTTCTGTTCTTTCAGTGTAAAGAAAGAACACCTCTTTGACAACCGACCGAAAGAAAGGAGCGTAGCGACCTTGAAAAACCAGCGATCATCGGGCCAACCCCAGGCGGCCAAACTGCCGATCAAAGCGGTGTTCTGCGATCTGGGCAACGTGCTGGTGACGTTCCGCAACCGCACCGACTGGCTGTTTGCAATCGCCGCCATGAAGCGACCGCGGTGGAGATCACCCGGGGCTGCACCGGCGGGAAAAATGATTTTGCTACACCGGCTGGCCCA
Source organism: uncultured Gammaproteobacteria bacterium (assembly GCA_964373635.1). Lineage (GTDB taxonomy): Bacteria > Patescibacteriota > Patescibacteriia > Buchananbacterales > GWA2-38-13 > VMFR01. The sequence continues at coordinate 5,446 of CAYJVS010000046.1, read as the reverse complement.
GGCCGGCATCATTGACGCCACCGCCGAGGACGAAGGACGGTGCTGGCGACTTGACACCGGCGCAATCTCCATCGAGCAACTCCATCAAGCGTTTATCGCGGCAGCAGAGATCACGCGCGATCAGATGCCGTTGTACGAATTCTTCGGCGCCTACAACAACCACCATGGCATCATTCCCGAAACGTGCGGATTGGTGCGGCAGATCCAGGCCCAAGGCATTGCGCTGATTGCGGCCACCAACGGCGACAGCCCGGCGGCCTGCAACCTCGTGGAGCTGCAGGCCAAGTTTTATTTCGACGGACGGGCGATGTCGTGGCAGATCGGCTGTAAAAAACCGCAGAGAAAATTCTTCCAGCGGTGCCTCGCGTTAGCGGAAGCCGCCACGGGAGAACGGCTTGAATTCTCCCAATGCGTCTTGGTGGACGACATCGAACACTATGTCGAAGAGTTCCGGAATCTCGGCGGAGTCGGCATCTGCTTTAATGCCACCACGCAACCGGCAAGCGACCTCCGTAACCGGTTCCAGGAGTTAGGGCTGCTGCCAGCTCTGGCCGCGCCGCCTCCCGCCAACGAAGAGACTAGCTAGCGCGGCGAAAAGAAGCCACCGTACCTTCAACCATCGGGCGGTTCGAACAACCTTCAACCGCCCTTTTTTTATTGCCACGCCTCCGCCAGCAAAATTGGTTATGGGGTTACTTCCAACCTCACAAGTTCTAAAAATCATTCACGGGTGGGGGGCGAACCAGCGGCGGAAATCGCTGGCGCGCGGGAAACGCATTGGCTATGGTGACGGCAGATGACGACGGCCCAAACGCGACCGTTAATCACCTTGCTTCACGCGCTGGCGCAAGGTACCCATGCCGGCAAGGTGATAACGCCGGCGGTTTTTTGACGCGCTCTTGGGGGTGATGCCGCACTTGACTCTTGGGGTCTGCATCTTGCGGCGTCGGAGAAACATGACCGAAGTTTTTCTGACCCAACGGTCCAAGCGCGAGACGCGCTACCCCAACATTTGGCACCTGCCAGGATCGTATCTCCGCCACCGCAAACGCTTTGCCACGGTCATTGACCGCCTGGAGCGGCGCGAGTTTGGCGGCAGCGCGACATTAGCCGGCGTGAAGTTCTTGACCATGATAAATCTGCCGCGGGAACGAACCGGCCACACGGTTTCCCTGGTACACCGGTGCCGGCTGCAGGGCCAGCCGCGCACGGGACAATGGTGGCCGGCGCGGTCCTTGCCGGCATCCGTCATTGCCGCCCACCGGCAGGCAATCCGGCTCGCCGCGAAAATTGTTTAGCGCCGGACGTTTTTTTCCGGATACCGCAACGGACCAAACCGCGCGGGCCGGCCGTGGCGCATCACGGTGTACGAACGGTCAGAAGCCTGGCCGACAGTTTGCGGCGCTTCGACCCAACGCAAGGAGGCATCCTCAAGCTGCTGGCGGTACAGCGGAATGCGCCCAACCTCGGCAAAACCGGTCCGATCGTACAACCGGATCGCCCGCTCATTTTCGGACAGAACTTTCAAAAAAATCTCGGCCACGTCGAGCGTGGCAAACGTCCAGTCCATCAGCGCTGCCAAGGCCAGCGTCATCACTCCCGGCAGCAGATCGCGGCGGCCGCGCACGATGTTGTCCGCTTCGCAATGACGGCGCGCGTAATCAAACCGGAAAAGCCCCAAGTGACCGACGTGAGCACCGTCTGGAGTTTTCAGCCAAAACAACAGCCGGTCGGGATTTTCCAGCAAGGCCTTGGCGAGCCAGCGCTTCGTCCCTTCCTCGGTGACGGTAAACTTTTCCGGAAAACCGTGCTGGTTTTCCTGCCGCCAGCGCGCCAAATGGCTGATCTCGCGCGGCCGAACCAGGGCCTCGGCGGTGACCGGCACCAGCTTGGCGACGGCTTTTGCGCCGCTGGTGACCGGCAGCGCGGGGCCGCCAAGCGGCTCGGTTTCGCCCGCTTTGAGGCGGAAAAAAATGTCGGCCACGAACGCTTGGTATGGCTGAATCATATCCATCACACTGGACAAATTCGAGCTATAGCTCGAATTTGTCCAGTGACTTCCAACGCCTTCAGTTTTCAGCTAGGTCTTGACCCGGCCGCGGGCGGGGGATCATCCCGGCGGTCGGGCAGAGCCGTCGCTGCCGTTTGGTCATCGTTGAGAATCTCGCGAATGATGTACCGCGGACGGCGTTTAACCTCTTGGAAAATCTTAGCCAAATACTGGCCAATGATCGCCAGGCACAACATCTGCACCCCGCCGAAAAAGAAGAGCGCAAAAATGATGGTCGGGATGCCCCGCGGGGCCCGCGGCTGGGTGAAACGCAAAATGATTTGCAGGACCAAACCGATAATGGACAGCGCGGTCACCGCGAACGCCAACTGGGAAATCCACTCCAGCGGCTTGAAGGAAAAATTGATCACGAGGTTTTGCGCCCATTTCCAATAACTGCGGATGCTGGTGAGCGTGGCGCCGCGCTGACGGTTGTCTCTCACATACGACACCCCGGTCTGGCGAAAGCCAACGTAGGCGCGGATGCCGCGAATCTGCAAATCGCGCTCGCCAAATCGGAGTATTTCGGCGATGACGCGGCGGTCCAAGAGCGAAAAATCGCCCGCGTCCAGCGGCACGTCAACGTAGGCCAATTTCCGGAAAAGGCGGTAAAACAGCTTGTAGGCCGCGCGCCGCGCCAGTGAACCGCGGCGCCTGGTTCTCACGCCGTAGACCACCTCAAATCCCTCGCGCCACTTGGCAACCAGTTGGGGAATGACTTCCGGCGGGTCCTGCAGATCGCCGTCCATCAGCACCGCCGCCGCGCCGCGGCAATGCTGCAATCCCGCCAGAAAACTCGTCTGCGACGTGGCGAAGTTGCGGCTCATGCGAATCACCTTGACGTGTGGGTCGCGGCCGCAGAGTTCGCGGTAGACCGCGAGCGAACCGTCCGTTGAACAGTTGTCAACGTAGATGATTTCCGGCTCCAGGCCCAGCGGCGTCAACGCGGCAATCACCCGCTCGTACAGCGGGCGGATGTTATCCTGCTCGTTATAGCACACGGCGATAATTGAGAGGGTGGGTGGTGGTGCCATGGATGTCACCGTTACCGGAGGTGGGCGGAAAAATCGTCGGCGGTGTTCGGCTGCCGAAAGCTCGGGGCTACCCCGCGCCTAAAAGCTCGCGGACCTGGCGCGCGACGTAATCAACCTGCTCTTCGGTCAGCATCACGCCGCTGGGCAGGTTGAGCCCGTTGAAGCCCAGGTGGTACGCCACGGGATTGGGGGCTCTCCGGTACATCGGGAAGCTGCTGATCGGATAAAAGAACGGCCGCGTGTCAACTTTGCGTTCCTTGAGTTTGGCCGCGAGCTCGTCTCGGCCGAGGGGTAATGTTCCCGACAGCACGATTGAGGACATCCAATAGTTGTTGCGCGCGCCGGGTTTTTCGACATTCAGCCGCACGCCGGAGATTCCGGCCAGCCGCTCTTGATACCAGGAAAAAATTTGACGCTTTTTGGCCACGAATTCCTCAATGCGCTCCAGCTGCGCCAGACCCAGCGCCGCCTGGGGGTTGGACATCCGGTACATGTAGCCGATCTCGGGGTGCCAGAACGTCCGGTTCGGATCCTTAGCGTGCGAACCCATATAACGGGCGCGTTCCGCCAGCAAGCGGTCATTGGTCACCAGCATCCCGCCCTCGCCGGTGACCATGATTTTTGCCCCCTGGAAACTAAAGGCGGCAAGCGTGCCGAAGCTTCCGGCGTGTTGGCCGTTAATGCGCGTGCCCACCGCCGGGCAAGCGTCTTCAATGACGAACAGCCCGTGGTCTTGGGCCAGCTGCAACAACGCCGTCATGTCCGGCGGGGTGCCGTAGGTGTAGACCGGCATGATCGCGCGCGTGCGGCCCGTGATGAGTTTTTTGACGCTGGCCGGATCCAGACACCAGGTGTCGGGCTGGACCTCGGCGAACACCGGCGTCGCGCCCGCGTACCGACAGACATTAGCGCCGGCCACAAACGTCTGATCCGGCACAATCACCTCGTCGTCCGGCCCAATCCCTAAAGCCAGCACGGCGAGGTGCAGCGCCGCGGTGCCGCTGGTGGTGGCAATCGCATGGCGCACCCCGACATACTCGGCAAAAGCGCGCTCAAATTTTTCCAGGTAGTCGCGGGAGTGAAAATTCCAGCCGGTGCGAATCGCGTCGGTAACATAGTCAACCTCGCGCTGACCGATGGACGGCCCCGCCGTCAAAATGAGTTGGTCGGGTTGGTACATACCATGGGGAACAATCGACTAAACCGCGGCGCTGACGGCGGACGGCGCGCGTTGCGCGGTGAAATAATCGTGGTACCAGGCGATGGTGCGGCGCAGCCCGTCTTCCAATGGCACGCGGGGCGTCCAGCCCAGCACGCGTTGGGCTTTCTCGGCTGACAGGTACTGGGAGGGAATTTCGTTCGTGGCAGCGCTCAAAATCTTTGGTTCCAGCGTCTTGTGCATCAGGCGGGTGATTTGCGCCACCATCTGCAGCACTGTTTGCGGATTGCCGCTGGCGAAATTGAACGCCTGACCCTCCAACTGCTTTTCCCGCAATTGCTCCCCCAGCATCCGGTACGCGGTCGCGACATCCTCAATGTAAAAATAATCCCGCACCAGCGTGCCGTCGCTGCGGATGACCGGCGGACGGTCGTGCCAGAGGGACTGAATGGTGCCGGGCACGACGCGGTTGAAGTTGAAGTCGCCGCCGCCGAAAAAATTGCCGCAGCGCACGATGCCGATGGGCAGCCGGTAGGTGGCAAAGTAGCTTTGCGCGATCAGATCGGCGCAGCTTTTGCTCACGTCGTAGGGATAGCGGCCCACCAGCGGGGTTTCCTCGGTGTAGGGCAACTGACGGTGATTGCCGTAGGCCTTGTCGGAAGATGCGACGATGACGCGCTCCACGTGCGGGTTGCGCCGAACGGCCTCCAGCACGTTCCAGGTGCCGCGGATGTTGGACTCAAAGGTGGAAAGCGGGTTGCGGTTGGCCGTCCCGACGATCGCCTGGGCGCCGAGATGAAACACGGTGTCCACCTCGTGCTCGTTGATCGCGCGTTCCACTAGATCGCGATCCAACAGGTCGCCAAAAACTTGGGCCAGATGTGGCAGGTACCCGCAGGTATACAGGTGCGAACGGGGCGAGATGTCGCGCACCATCACGGTGACCTGCGCGCCGCGGTCAACCAGCTCCTTGACCAGCCACGGCCCCAACAGCCCGGTGGCTCCGGTGACAAAGACGCGGCGGTCGGACCAAAAATCATGGGGCATACCCCGTTAGACAACTTTGCTCAGCATAAAAACACAAGCCAGAAAACTACTCCAAACGCCAACTCACGGTAAGCTACAAGCAATGGTTGTTAATTACCAAGGGGACCTCTGCGAAACTCGCTTTCGTGGCGAGAATTCCAAATTTCGAAGCGAAAA
>CAYJVS010000045.1:0-8510 GCA_964373635.1 uncultured Gammaproteobacteria bacterium | reverse complement strand
TCGCGCACGCTGCATAACCCACCCCCTCCCTCCCTTACCGTAAGGGAGGGGGCCGATGAACCGCTCAGGACCCTTGTGGTACCCACGGAAAAGCCGGAAGAACCGAAAATTAAAAATGCAAAATGTAAAGGGCAAAATTATGGAATCCCGCCCGCGGCAGGACGGAATTTAAGTACCTAAATTTTTCATTTTGATTTTTGCATTTTGCATTTACGCTGGTTATGCTTGACGTTTTAGACAAATTTTCCACCCATGGACAGCGGGCGCTGCGGGATGCCGTCCGGATTAGCGCCGGTTTGGGCAGCGTCACCGTCAACCCCGAACACGTGCTCTACGGGATTGCCAAGCAGCGGGGGAGCATCGGCGCCGAACTCCTGACCAGGGTCGGGGCGGGTGACCTCGCCACGATACTCCGCGGGCACAAACCGGCCGTTCCCCCGCCGCCGTCGTTCCAACTGGCGGAAACGACGCGGCGGGTGATCGCGCGCGCGGCGTGGCTGGCATACCACTTCGGCCACCGCTACGTCGGCACCGAGCACCTCCTGGCCGGATTGCTGGAGTCCGCCGACGACCGCGTCGAACGGGTGCTGCGCGAATCGGGGTTGTCGCCCCGACAACTCAATGAACGCTTGCACCTGGTGTTCAAAAGCACGTCCAAATTTCCCGAATTGGCGGACGCCTTCGATGCCGCGCCCCCGCGACCGGAAGAAGGTCCGGCCGGAATGCCGCGCGGGGGCAAAGCGTCAGCCTCGATGCTGGACGCCTACGCGACCGAGCTAACCAGCCCGGCCGCGCAACGCCGCCTTGACCCCTTGGTGGGACGAGAGGCGGAAGTTGAGCGGGTCATCCACGTCCTCTGCCGGAGGACAAAAAATAACCCGCTGCTCCTCGGCGACCCGGGCGTCGGCAAAACCGCGATCGTAGAAGGCCTGGCCCAAAAAATTGCCGCGGGAAAAGTGCCCGATCCCCTGCGCGCGGCCAAAATCTACCAGCTGGATTTAGGGCTGCTGGTCGCCGGTTCCTCGTACCGCGGCGAATTTGAACAACGGCTCAAACATGTCATGGCCGATCTCCGCCAGCGGCCGGACGTGGTTTTATTCATTGATGAAATTCACACCCTGGTGGGCGCGGGGTCGGCCGCCGGCGCGATGGACGCGGCCAATCTCATGAAACCGTCGCTCACTCGCGGCGAATTGCGGTGCATCGGCGCCACGACGCTGGAAGATTACAAACGCCACCTGGAAACGGACGCCGCGCTGGAACGCCGCTTCCAGCCCATTATCGTCCATCAGCCGGGCGTGACCGAGACGATGGCAATTTTACGCGGACTCAAACCCCACTACGAACGCTACCACGGGGTGGCCATTGCCGAAGAAGCCATCACGGCCGCCGCCACGCTCGCCGATAGGTACATCCACAACAAGTTCCTGCCAGACAAGGCGATTGACCTGCTCGACGAAGCGGCCGCCCGCCGCAAACTCATGCGGGCGAGTGACCCCATGCTCAATCGGCTGCGAGCGCTGGAACATCAGGTGGAGGAACTGGAGTCGGCCAAACGCGCGGCGGTCAGGGCCGAACGGTTTGCCGAGGCCCTTAACAGCCGCCACCAGATCGCGGAAATCAAGGCCGCGCTCGCGAAGCTCAGCATCCGCCGCGACCAACGGCCCGCGGGCGTGAAGGGTACGGTGTCGGCGGCCGACGTTCACCACGTCATGTCCAAGATCACCGGCATGGATCCGGCGTGGCTGAAAAACGGCGAGCGGCTCGAGCTCCAACGCTTGGAGCGAACCGTGCGAACACGGGTGTTAGGGCAAGCCGGCGCGGTGCGGGCAGTGGTGGAAACGATCCGTCGCGCCAAAGCCGGCATCGCCAACGCGCGGCGGCCGCTGGGGTCATTTTTGTTCCTCGGACCGTCCGGCGTGGGCAAAACCGAGCTGGCGCGCGTGTTGAGTGAGGTCCTCTTCCCGCACCAGCCGGCCTTTATTCGCCTTGACATGTCGGAATTTTCCGAAAGCTTCACGGTCTCGCGCCTCATCGGATCCCCGGCCGGCTACGTGGGATACCGCGAGGGGACCCAACTTACCGACCAGGTGCGCAAACACCCCCACAGCGTGGTGCTGTTGGATGAAATTGAAAAAGCCCACCCCCAGGTCCTCACGCTGCTGCTCCAAATGCTCGATGATGGCGGTTTGACCGACGCCACCGGAAAAACGACCAGCTTCCGCCACGCCATTGTGATCATGACTTCCAATGTCGGCACCGAACAATTCCGCGACCATGTCCCGTACGGCTTTGCGCCGGGGGGAACGCGGGATGCAACACGCCGCCGCGAGCTGGAACGCGATGTCGTGGATAAACTCCCGGAACAGTTTCCCCTCGAGTTCATCAACCGGATTGACCAGATCGCGGTTTTTAAGCCGCTGACCGTTGCCACCGTCGCGGACATCGCCGGCCTGCAGTTGGGTGAACTCCGCGACCGGCTGGCCGAACACCACGTCAAACTGTCGTGGAGCCGGGCCGTGGCCGCCGCCATCGCGCGACAAAGTTTTTCCCCCGATCAAGGCGCCCGCGCGGTTCGCCGAACCATCCAACAAGACATCGAGGGGCCGATCGCCGGCCGCCTGTTGCGCCGCCGCCGGCCCGCCGCCCTGACGCTCGCGGTCGTCAAAGGCCGCGTGGTCGTGCGCTGAAACCTTTTCCCTCATGGAGCTCTCACCGGTCAAACGGATCGTCGCCATTTTTGGATTACTGGCGGCGACTATCGCGCTGGGCTACCTCCTCTACGCCGTTTTTTTTCGTCCGCAGCTGCCCGGCTCACCCGCCACTCCCCCGTCCAAGACTCCCGGCCTGCCGCCGGCGGGCGGCGGCAACGTCAACGCGCGCGTCGTGCGTGACGTCAACGGCCGGCTGCCGACGGGCGAGGCCACGCCCAGCCCCCGCGCCGCGGCCAGTCCGACGGGCTCCCCGGCCGCCGCCATTGCCAACGGCGGTTTGACGCGCACGAATCCGTACCTCACCGCCGCGGCCACCCAACCGACGCTGGATCGCGACGGGTCAAGCCTGCTGTACTACGAGGCAAACTCGGGCCGTTTTTACCGTTCATCCGAAAGCGGACAGGTGACCCCACTGACCGAGCGCGCCTTTCATGCGGTGGAACGAATTACCTGGGCGGAAAACCGGCAACGGGCGGTCCTAGAGTACCCGGATGGCGCCAACATTCTCTACGATTTTGGCAGTGGAAAACAAACGACCTTGCCCAAGCACTGGGAGGCGTTTACCTTCTCGCCGGACGGCAATTTCGTCGCGGGCAAAAGCCTGGGACTGGAAACGGAAAACCGCTGGCTGGTGGTCGCTGACGCCACGGGCAGCCGGGTTCGGACCGTGGCGGCGCTGGGCGCTAACGCCCCCTCGGTGCAGGTCAACTGGTCGCCCGGCGGTCAAATCGTGGCGCTCCAAGTCGAAACCCAGGGTGTTGACCGCCAAGAAATTTTCCCGATCGGCCTGAACAACGAACGCTTCCGGTCCATGCTGGTGCCGGGCTGGGGATTTGAAGGCCAGTGGACGCCGGACGGACGGCGGCTCTTGTACAGCGTCAACAGCAGCCGCAACCAGAGCAAGCCGGAACTGTGGGTCAGTGACGCCACGCCGGACGCGATGGGAGAAAATCGCCGCGAGGTCGGTTTGCAAACCTGGGCGCACAAGTGCGCGTTTTCGTCCGCCAGCGTCGTCTACTGCGCCGTGCCCAAAACCTTGCCCGCGGCCGCGGGGCTGTTCCCGGCCGAGATGGACACGGAGGTTGACCGTCTCTACCGCGTCGAACTGGGAAGCGGCGCAACAACGCTGGTGGCCGAACCCGATACCGCCCACACCATGCGGGAGTTAATCGTGTCGCGCGACGGCCGGTACCTCTACTACACCGCGCGCCAGGACGGTAAAATCTACCGGATACAGCTGAAATAAAATTCCAAATCCCAAGCGCCAATTCCCAAACAATACCCAATTACCAAATTCAAAAAATGCAAACGGTTTGAATTTTGGGATTGGAATTTCGAATTTGTTTGGAATTTGGAATTTGTGATTTGGAATTTTTAGTTTATGACGGCCAAAGTCAGAACCATCCACGTCTGCGCCAACTGCGACGCCCAGTTTCCCAAGTGGCTGGGCCGCTGCTCCGCGTGCGGCCAGTGGGGCACGGTCGCCGCTGCCGCCGTGGCCGTCAGCCGACGCGACGGCCCCGCGGCTGCTGCCGGCCAGGTCATCAGCTTCGCCGACGTCAGCGGCGAAAACGTCGGCCGCTTGCCCAGCGGCATCCAGGAGTTTGACCGCGTCGTCGGCGGCGGTCTGGTCCAGGGCTCGGTAACCCTCTTGACCGGTGAACCGGGCATCGGCAAGTCCACGCTGGTCTTACAGGTTGCTGACTGCGTCGCCCGCATGGCCAGCCGAACCGTGCTCTACGTTTCCGGCGAAGAATCGGTCGGACAGATTAAAGATCGCATCACCCGCCTGGGAATCGCGCCGGCCGGCATTGCCTACGTCGGCGCCACCTCGGCCGACACGATTGCGGCCACCATCGCCCAACACCGGCCGCCGCTGGCAATCGTCGACTCGGTGCAGACCATCCGATCGGATGACGTGGAAAGCGCTCCCGGCAGCATGAGTCAAGTACGCGCGGCTACCGCGGCGCTCATTGCTGCCGCCAAAGCAACCAATACCGCCGTCCTGCTGATCGGCCACGTCACCAAGAGCGGCGCCGCGGCCGGCCCGAAAACGCTGGAGCACCTGGTGGATACGGTCATTGGTCTGGAAGGCGACGGCACCCAGCAGTACCGCCTGCTGCGCACGGTTAAAAACCGCTTCGGCGCCACGTCGGAGCTCGGTGTTTTTGAAATGCACGGCGCGGGCTTGCGGGAAGTGGCCAACCCTTCGGCGATGTTTCTGGCCGGCCGCGCCACACGGCAGCCGGGCGCGGTGGTCACACCCGTGATCATCGGCGCGCGCGTATTTTTGGCGGAAGTTCAGGCGTTAGTCTCGTGGACGCGCTCCGGTTACCCGCAGCGAAACGCCGTCGGCTACGACGCCAAACGGCTCAACTTGATCGCCACCGTCATGGACCAGCGGGTTGGCGTCCGCTTGAGCAAAAACGACATTCAGCTCAAAATTTCCGGGGGCTTGCGCATTACCGATCCCAGCGCTGACCTCGCGGTCGCCCTCGCCATCGCCTCGGCCCAGCGCCAGCGCGCGCTTGACCGGCACCTCGCCGCCTGCGGCGAGGTTGGCCTTTCCGGTGAGGTTCGGCCCGTGCCGCGCCAGGAGCAGCGCCTGGCCGAAGCCGTCAGGCTCGGGTTTACCGCGGTCATGGTTCCCAAAACTTCAGCTACGCCGCCGCCGCAATGTTTGGCGGTGGCAACGGTCCACGACGCCCTGCGCGAACTCTGGGGCGGGTAAACAGACCCGAAAAAACGCGTAAAAAAAACGACATCGGATGCCGTACAAACGATGGTCGTGGGATAACAACAGAGCCCAGGGCAACATCAATGTCACTGCTAAATTACGACGCCATGATACTGGCTCCGTCATTTTTTAATCGCCCTACCCTCCGTGTCGCCCGCGAGCTGCTCGGCTGCACGCTCTGCCGCCGATTCCACGGGCGGATCACCCGCGGCGTCATCACCGAAACCGAGGCCTACTGCGGCCCCAACGATTTAGCCTCGCACGCCTCGCGCGGGAAAACCGCACGCAATGCCGTGATGTTTGGCCCGCCGGGTCAAACGTATATCTACCTGGTCTACGGCATGCACTGGTGCCTCAACGTGGTGACCGAGCGGGCAGGATACCCGGCGGCCGTGCTCATCCGCGCCGTCGCTGTCCCCGGCATGCCCTACCCCCGCACCAATGGCCCGGGCAAACTCTGCCGCGTCTTTCACCTGGATGGACGCCGCAACGGGCAACGGCTTGACCGGAGCCTGGGCCTTTGGATTGAATGCGCTCCGCGGACTTTACCCCGCGCCCGAATCCGCCGCACCTCCAGAATCGGCGTCAACTCCGCCGGCGACTTCCGCCACAAACCCTGGCGCTTCGTCTTGATCTCTTCCTGACCGCTCCGAGTTACTACTCCAGGTGAAGGAACTTCCCCGCTTCATCATCAACCACCGACCCCAGCAAGGGGTGAGGCGTAAATTTGGCGTCCGCCGCCAGCAGATGCTCGGCCTCAGCGCGCGCCCGAGCGGTCAACTCATGATCAGCCAAGTTCGCCAACCGCAGTCCGGCAAACCCGCTCTGCTCCGTTCCCAACAGTTCGCCGTGGCCGCGAAACCGCAAATCCAGCTCGGCCAGCTCAAATCCGTCCTTGGCCTTGAGAAATGCCGAGAGCCGTTCGTAGACGCCGGCGGCGTCCGTGTCGGTGCAGAGAAAACAGTACGACTGATGCGCCGCGCGGCCGACCCGGCCGCGGAGCTGGTGCAACTGACTTAAGCCAAAACGTTCCGCCCCTTCAATCACGATGGTGGAGGCGTTGGGAACGTCCACGCCCACCTCCACCACGGTGGTGGTGACCAAAAGACTAATCCGATTCTTCTGGAAGGCCGCCATGACCGCGACTTTGCGCTCGGTGGAAAGCTTGCCGTGCAGCAACCCCACGGGAAGGTCAGGAAAGACTTCCTGACGCAGTTTCTCATACTCGGCGGTCACGGCCCGCACGCCCAATTTGTCGGACGGATCAATCAGCGGACAGACGACAAAAATTTGCCGGCCCGCGGCCACCTCGCGGCGCAGAAATTGATAGATCCGCGGCCGGCCCAACGGCGTGACCATTCGAGTCAGCACGGGCTTGCGCTCGCGCGGGAGCTGCCGGATGGCCGAGATGGCCAGCTCGCCGTAGAGCGCTAACGCGAGGGAACGCGGAATCGGCGTGGCCGTCAGCGTCAAAAAATGCGGCACCACAACACCCGCGCCGCGTTTCAGCTCTTGGCGCTGCTTGACGCCAAACCGATGCTGCTCGTCAACCACGGCCAAGGCGACGGCGGGACACTCCACCTGCTCCTGGAGCAACGCGTGCGTTCCCACCACGACGTCAACCTGTCCCTCGCGAATCGCGCGGAGCAGGCGCTGCTTGGTGCAGCTGCCAGCAGGGGGCGGAGAATCCCCGGCCATCGCGCGCGGCTGCAGTTCGCGCTGGCCACGGGTCAAAAGACCAACGGCAACGCGCCACCCCGCGAAGAGGCGGCAAAACGTCGCATAATGCTGCCGCGCCAAAATTTCGGTTGGCGCCATGACCAGGGTTTGCGCTTTCGCCAAGGCCACGTTCAGCGCCGCGATCGCCACCACCACGGTTTTGCCCGCGCCCACCTCGCCTTCCAGCAAGCGACGCATGGGGGTGGGACGCTGCAGATCCCGCAGGATGTTCCAGGCGGCTTTTCGCTGGTCGGTCGTGAGCGTAAAACCCAACGACGTCACGAATGTTTTGGTTTGATCCGCGTGAAATGGAATCACCGGGGCGGTCCGGGACCGCAGCTCACGCCGGGCCCGTAATATCGTCCCGTGAAACAGCAGCAGCTCGTCAAACTGCAGCCGTCGCTTGGCCTGCCGCAACGCGTCCCAACGATCCGGAAAATGCACCTGCGACACGGCCCAGGACAACGGGGCGAGCTGCAACCGCTGACGCGCCGCGGCGGGCATCGGATCCGGCAGCGTTGGCAAAACCGTCAACGCTTGACCGATCAAAAATCGCAGCTGCCGCTGGGTTAATTTCCCCGTCGTCGGGTAAATCGGCACCAGCCGGCCGGTGTGCAGCATCCGCGCGCTCCGTTTCTCCATGCTGGGGTTAATGAATTGCAGTTGGTTGAATTCAGCACTCAGCTGGCCGGCCACGGCCACCTCCTCGCCCGGCGCAAACACGCGCGCCAAATACGGCTGGTTAAACCAAATCGCCTGAATGCTCCCCGTGGCATCCGCGATCACCGCCTCGGTCAGCATGACGCGGCGCCGCGGACTGCGCCGGTTTTCGATCAGCTCAATTTTGCCCAAAACGGTGGCCGGAGCGCCCGGCGTCAGCTTGGCAATCGGCAAAATCTGCCCAAAATCATCGTAACGAAACGGGTAGTGCGTTAGCAGGTCGCGGACGGTCGTGACGCCGAGCCGATGCAGAAGGCTCGCCACGCTTTTGCCCACCCGGCTGACCTGTTCAACTTTTGTGTCCAAGGTGAAAACCATACGGCCATTGCCTTCAGTATAGCAAATTGCAAAATGAGCCGCGGATGACCGACCGGCATCAATAGGGTGGCTAAAAACGAAAACCCCACGCGGGAATAATCCCGCGAGAGGCTCAACGCAGGCCTGCGACCTCAAGGTCCGCAACCTTGCGCTCCCCGCCTGCCAACCATGCGTAGACTCAACTGATGCTCCGTACCTCTTTTTACCTCCTCTCCTTGCGCCCGGCAGGGCTCGAACCTGCGACCTCAAGGTCCGCAACCTTGCGCTCTATCCAGCTGAGCTACGGGCGCAAGGAGAGGAGG
>CAYJVS010000044.1:0-8528 GCA_964373635.1 uncultured Gammaproteobacteria bacterium | reverse complement strand
GCGCCGGTACCAGGCTTCAAGCTGGTCAAGCCAGTGGTCAAAGGAAAACTCCGTTTCCACCCGCTGGCGGCCGGCGCGGCCCAAGCGGACGGCCAGCTCCCGGTCAGTCAGCAGCCGAATCAGACGGTCAGCCAAGGTTTCGGTATCGTACGGATTGACGATGAAACCGGTTGCTCCCTCTTCGACGGCCTCACGGCTGCCGCCAAAGCACGTGGCAACCACCGGTTTGCTCGCGGCCATGGCTTCCAGGTTCACGGAAGGAAACGAGTCAAAACATACCGAGGGCACCACCACGGCGTCGCAGGCATGGTACGCGAGCACCATGTCGCTTGCCGGCAGCGCCCCGACAAACCGCACGTGATCGGCAACGCCGTACTTGGCCGGCAGGTGCTGGTAGGCGCGGGCGCGACCCTCGGTCTGGCCGGCAATCACCAGCAGCGCCGACGGAACCTGGCGAACGACTGTGACCAGCGCCTGCAGCAGTTGATGAATGCCCTTGGCCGCGGACAATCGCCCGGAAAACAGCACCACGGATCGGCCCGCCAAACCGTGCTGCTGCCGGAACTGCTCCACGGCGAAGGGGAGCGGGGCGTGCCAGCGTTCCAACGGCATGCCGTTACGGAGCACCGCGATGTTGGTGATGCCGTTATCCTGCAAGGCGTCGGCTAAGGCTTGACTGACGGCTAAGACTTTGGTTACCGCGCGCAACCGGCGCCGAATGATGCGGTTGCGGAACGGATTAAAACGCTTGCGGGCCGTGGTAAGATTCACCCACCACGGGGTGCGGTAGTTGGGACGCTCGGGGCCGTCGCGACGCCGGGGATGGATGTAATGCGTCAGCTTGGCGTAGGCAAAGCTCATCACATCGTGGGTGGTGAGCAGCACCTGCGGTGAATACCGTTGCGCGGCGACCAGGCTTCGGTACGACAGCGCCTGATACAGATTGTGCGCGTGCACCACGTCGGGCTGCACCTGCTGTAAAATCCGACCGACGTGCTTGACCGCGGTTGGATTGCGCAGCCCGAGGTACGCGCTGTAGCGCGGCGGAATGTGGGCGCGCACCACGCGCACCGCCACGCCGTTAGGCGTTTGAACCGGCTCGCGGGCCGTGACCACGGTCACCGCATGCCCCCGGCGGGTTAAACCCACCGCATGGTGGTAAGCGACGCCAATCGCCCCGCCTAAGGCTTCGGTCCAAATATCGGCCAAAATAACAATTTTCATGTCAAGGCGGTATTACTGCTCAAGGTGAACGTTCCATGGTACAGCGGATTGGTTGGCCGGTCAACCCAAGGGCGGACGCCGCACCGCGATGGGCTCGTGCCCGCGTTTTTTTGACGTTGGAACAACCGCCCTCCATAATATACGTGGGGGCCAAACCCCCTCTCCATGATAGACAGAACCCCGCGCGCAATACCAGCCCCGCGTCCCGCCGACACGGATCCCTTCCCCAGGCCCCGCGGGTCGTTTGCCCTGATCTGCCGGCTGTGGCTGCATCTCCTAATCGTGGTGCTCGGGCTGCTGTTGTTGTTCTTCGCCAATCCCAACCGCTTGGCCCATGACCAAATCTACCACCGCCTCTTTCACCTGATCCACGCCAACCCAACCGCCTTCCAGGACGATTACCTTTTCAGCGACCCGCGGCGCGTGCGGATGGACAGCTACTTCGCCTATGAAATGCTTGGGGTTATGGCCGACGGCATCGGCAGTGAAGAAGTCCTGCGCTGGCTGCTGGTGCCACTCGCCTTTATCATCTTTACCAGCAGTTTTTTTGAACTCATCTATGCCGTCACCGGCAACCACCTGGCGAGTCTGGCGTTCGCGCTCCTGGCGAACTGGCATATCCCCAATGTCTTTACCGGCGAGTGGGGCCTGCCTGGCCCGTCGGAGCTTGACCCTTGGGTCTTTGTCCAAGCGCTCCTGCCGCTCCTGACGCTCGCGTTGTTTTTTGGGCTGCAGCAGCGCCGCCCGGGGTGGGTGGCGGCGGCCTTTCTGGCCGCGGGCGCGCTCGGCAACATCCACATCATCTCGACCTTCTACTGGGTCGGAACCGCGGCGCTGACTGGTCTGTTCACGCGCGGCTGGAAGCTCCGCCAGCTTTTCACCGTTGCCCTGTTGAGTATTGCCGCACTGCTCGCCAGTCTGCCGTTTCTCCTCACGCACGCCGCGCCCGGGATTCCCCACCCCACCGCGTTTGACCCCCAAGACCCGGAAATCTCCCGCGCCATTGACCTGGCCGCCTACCATGTCACGCTACCGGGCCGGCTGACCAACGCGCGCCCGTGGCTGGTGAGCCACTGGTATGTCATCTGGCCGCTGGTGGCTATCTTTGTCCTCGGCATGTGGACGCGCCGTCATGCCGCCGTGCGGCACCCCTTTCTTGCCTTCAGTTGGCGCTGGATTGCCGCCACCGTGATTTTCAACATTGGATTCTCGCTGGTGCAAGTGTTCCGCTTGGTCATTCTCCGCCAGCTGCCGTTCTGGAACGAACCCCGCGGTTTTCAGTTCGTCTACCTCACCCTCATTCCAGCCGCCGCCCTGCTGACCGTCGAGTTCGGCCGCTGGCTCGCCGCCCGCATCCCGCGGCCGGTCCTCGCGGTTGGCGCGCTCCTGCTGGCGGGCGGGGTGATCCTCGGAATTTCACACTCCATGCCCGAGCTGGCCCAACGCTACCGCCAGCATATCACGCCCCGCTACCGCTTTGCGACCTGCGACGCGAATCTCTATCGTTTCTTCGCTACCGCCGCCCTCCCGCCGGGACCCGTGCTGATTGACCCGGACGCCTGGAGCGGATTTCGGATCTGCACCGGCCGCGCCGTGGTGGTCCACGACCGTGACCGGGCGGTCGCGTATTCGTTCGGCACCGATCTGTTGCGCGCCTGGTACCGCCGATCGCGCGACGTGACCGCGGCGCTCCTCGCCGGCGGCGACGAGCTCCTGCGGACCGCCGAGCGCTACGGCGCACAAATCATTGTCAGCCGCGGCTGCGCGCCGGTTCCGGCCGTTTGGCTGGCGCAACGCCACGACATCCCGGGCGAAGCCTGCGTCTATGTCCTGAAGACCAACGCCGAGTCATGAGCGCTGGCGCCGAGAGCCGAGCGCGTTTATCTCTTGGGTGGCTTCAGCTGCGCCGCAGCACGACCGCCAGCGACGTGCCAAATGGCAGCCGCGGAATCGCGCGCAGTGTGGCGACTTCAGCGGACCCGACCCACGTGAGCAAGGTGTTGAACGGCTCCGCGGTGGCCTCCAAATCCGATGTCCGCTCCAGCCGCAGCAGCCGCGCGAACCAGCGGTAGACCACAACCGCGGGAAAAATGGCGCAAAACAAATAGCTCCAGTAGGCAACGGTGAAAGGCTGACCCGTAACCAGTTGGACCACATCCGCCATCCGGTAGCGCCGGTAGTGCTGGAGCACCTCGTCGTGGCGCGACCAGAGGAAATGGAACGCCGGCACGGTGATAATGGCGACGCCCCCGGGTTTCAGCACCCGCGCGAGCTCCCGCAGGGCGCGACGGTCGTCGGCCAGGTGTTCGACGACATCACACGCGAGCACGGCATCAACGGCGGCGTCGGGGAACGGCAGCCGAGTGGCGTCAGCCGTCTGCACGTTGGTCAAGCCCAGACGGTGGCAAAACGCGATCGCTTGCGGCGCCAGATCAATGCCCCGCGCGCGGGCGTACCCCAGACGCGCCAGGTACAGCAGGTGGTGGCCGGTGCCGCAACCGACGTCCAGCACCGTGGCGTTCCGGTCCGGCACGAACCGCTCCAGCAGGAACCGCAACAGCCGCCGGCGTTCCGCAAACCACCAGTGCTTGCCTTCAAACTGAAAAATTTTTTCAAACTCGCTGGGGTGCATGCGGAGGTTTACCGGTCGGGCTCAACCACGATCTGGCCGAGCACCAGCGCGTCCAGCCCGCTTTGCAGATAGGCGCTGATCGCTTCTTCCGGCGTGCAGACAATCGGCTCCTCGTGCATGTTAAAACTCGTGTTCACCAGGCTCGGCAGGCCGGTGAGCTGTTCGTAGCGCTTGAGCGTGTCGTAGTACACCGGGTTGGTTTGTTGGTCAATCAGCTGGGGCCGGCAGGTTCCGTCCACATGCACGGCGGCCGGCATCTTTTGCCGCATGTACGGGGTCGCCGGCAGAGCCATGGTCATGAATTGGGCCGCATGGCGGCAGCGGTCAACCAGCTCGTAGCAGTCGCTGGCGCGTTCCATCAGCGTCACCGGCGCAAACGGCATGAATTCGCTCCGCTTGAGTTTCTGGTTCAACCAATCGTTGACCTTCGGGTCAGTCGCCGGATAAAGAATGGACCGGTTGCCCAGCGCCCGCGGGCCGTACTCCATTCTTCCTTGATAAAATCCCACGACTTTGTTCTGCGCCAGACGTTCGGCGGCCCAGGCGGCAATATTTTCTTCCTGGCGGAATGACAAGCGGGCGGCGGTCAACGCGGCCACACACCGTGTTTGATCATAGGCCGGCCCGAGGTACACGTGCGGCAGACGAAACGGCGTGAGTGGAGCACGGCGGGCGGACGCGGCCAGAGCCGCGCCCAAGGCTTCGCCCACGTCGCCCATGCCCGGGTGCACAAACACTTCGGCCAGATCCAACTGCCGCAAGAGCTCAAGATTAAGTTTAACATTGGCCACCACGCCGCCGGACAACGCCAGCCTATCGAACGGCTTATCTTTGCGCCAGGCTTTGAGCACCGCGACGCAGACGTCTTCCAAGCGGCGCTGAAACGCGGCCGCGATGTCTTCGCGCGAATGATGGGAAAAAATTACTGGCAGTTTTTTTCCGCGAGTAAAATACTCTTCCGATAGCGCAAAGAGTTCAGGGCTGACCTTCATTGTTTTACCCTCGGCCCACAGCAACCGCTCGACCACGGGGTAAAGTTTTTGGGCATCGCCAAATCCGGCCAGCCCGGTGATTTTGCCCCCGTGTTTTTTGGGATGAAACCCCAAGAGGCGGGTAACCACCTCGTAGTAACGGCCTGGACTATGGGGCAGCGGGACTGCGCCGACTTTTTGCAACCGGCCGGCCTCGCCCCGCCAGAACGAACAAGTATTGGTAAAACTTGAACCTTCAATGATCGCGACAAAACACTCGGGAAAACCGGACGTGTAGTACGCGCCCGCCGCATGCGCCTCGTCGTGGGCGACGTTGGTCACCTCACCGGCAAAGCCCTCGCGCCGCAGTTCCTCCACCAGCGCTCGTGTGGCCTGAATCACCCGCGCGGTTTCCAGGAGCGCGTACAGTCCGGTCTGCCGCAGCAGTCGCCCGCGGTCAAAGCTCTTGAGGGTGTAAAACGACTGGAGGTAGCGGCCGCGTGTAAAGGTCACGCGATTCCACTGCTGGCGGAAATTCAACCAGTACTTGTGCCGCCCCGGCGGCGGGCCCGAGAACGCCACCACGTCAAGTTCCCGCGGTGAAATCCCCGCCAGCTCCAACACCGCGGCCAGCGACTGGCGCGGCGGAGCGCCGTCCATTTTGACGCGCGTGAAGCGTTCTTCATTCGCCGCCGCGACAATCGTTCCGCCGGCAACGATCGCCGCGCCGCTGTCGTGCGTGTCCAAATGGAGACCAAGAACGTGCATGGGAAAATTTCAAATTGAAAATTGCAAATTGATCGTTACCCAGTTGAAACGGAGTGTTGATCGCTTTTGAACTGCTCGGTACCAGCCAACCGACGGCGCAGCCACAAAAAATACGCCACGCCCAAAGCATTGGGCAGTAACGTAAACAGCAGCGTCACCCCCACCAAGCCGCGGATGGCGTAGCGAGGGATCAACAGCCACGAACACAGCGCGACGCCCGCTAACGTAATCAATTGAATCAACACGTTGATCCGCATCCGGTTCAAGGTCCGAAACATCGCGGCCAAGCCCACGCCGCCGGCGACCAGCAGCGGATAGGGCGACAAGGCCCAAATGAACGGCAGCGCCGGCACATAGGCCGGAAACAACCACCGAAGCAGCCACGGCGCGGCAAGCACCGCCGGGATCAGCACCGCCGCTTGCGCCAGCAGCGTCACCGCCGTGATTTGGTAGAAACGGCGGAAAAGTTTTGCCGTACCAGCCACTTCGGTTTTGGGAAATTGGTCATTGAGCAGCCGCGCCACCGGATCCGCCAGCACCAACGGCAAGCCCACGTAGGTGAACGCGACTTTGTAAAACCCCAGGCCCGAGGTGGTGGGCAGCACCGCGCCTAAGACGAGGAGCGGCACGGTCTGGTTGATCTTCAAAATGTTTTTGCTCACCGCGATGAGCAGCCCGAAACGAAAATAGTATGAAATTTTCTCCCAGGAAATTTTGGTGCGCCATAGCGTGGAAAGCGGCGGGTCACCGCCCGATTTGACAAAGTGTGTGTAGATGCCCGCGGCCACGAAACTGGAACCCGCCATCACGATAAACTGCCCGCCGACGATTGCCAGCACGCCGCCGCCCGCTAACACCCACGTCACGGTCAGCACGGCCCCGACAATCTTGCTGCCGGTTTCCAGCAGGGTTAAGGGCACTAACTCGCGCCGCACCTGCTGGAGCGTCGTTACCAACGGGACAAAAAACGTCAGGGCAAACGTCAGCACGCCCAGCGCCGCGTACCAACCCACGTGCGGGTCATGGTACCAGCGGCCGCCTAACCATGGCGCCACCAGCACACCCGCCAGCCCGGCCGTCGCGCCGATGGCGACGGTGGCTTTCAAAAAATACGCCAACAGCTCTTGAGCTTCGGCGCGATCGTGGCGGGCTTCAGCGCGGGCGAGCAAATTGACCATCGCGTGGCTCAACCCAAACTCCTGAAAGACGTTGAGAAATCCGGCCAAAGCGATGGCGAGCGCGTAGCGGCCAAACTCCTCCGGGCCCAACAAGTTGGCGTAGAGAATCCCGGTGAGGATCCCCACGACCTTGCCAACAATGCCCGCCACCTGCAAAATCGCCGAGTGGCGAGTGAAGGGGTGGACGAAAACCGCCCGTAGTCGGGGGCCAAAAACTTCACGCCAGGTCATACCAGGCAGTGTAGCCGCCACCACCGAACGGGTCAACCAATGGGGCGGAAACGAGAATACACCCTACCCGAAGAATGGTACCAGGACTACCTATTGACTCCCAAAAACTAACCTGCTACTATTTATACATCACCACGAGAAAGACCCTTGCGGGGTTCCGTCCCCGCCGGGGGCTTTTTCATATCCGCAAGATCAGCCGCGACCTTTGATCGTTGATGTAGGAAATTTTGGCTCCGGTCCGCTTCAAAAGAATGGAACATTTTTCTGCCACCGACGGTGAAATGACGGAGAGAAACTTATCCTTTTTCAACAAGAACTTAACCAATCCGGCATAATCGCCATCACTGGATACAAGCACTGCTTTCGCGAAGGCATCTTCATAAGCATCGCGCGTCGCCTTTAACACGAGGTCGGCATCGCAGTTACCCTTGATTTTCCCATCCCCGCCATACGTAACCTCTTTGAAAATGAGCGTAAACCCGACTTCTTGCAAATGGGTGTAGATATCTTTGTATTTTGGAACAAGACCAATAAAAAGATAGGCCTGCGTGACTCCGTATTTCTCTTTAAGCCAAATCCTAAATTTCCTGTAATCAGGCTGCCAGCCCAAATATTTCACACCGTTGTGTAGATTCGCGGCGTCTATGTAGGCAAAATTGTTCACCTTTGGAATCATAACAATGCTCTCACTATCCGCCCCTGCCCGCCGCAGGCGGTAGACGGTCGTGCCCCATGGAACTATTCACCCCGTTAGAGACGGTTAAAACGTACCATGATGTTTGCACTCAACAAGTTTCAAATCTGCCACAAGGGTAATCGGGGGCCCTTCTTGCTCTCACGGGGTGAGCGCGAATTGGAGAATAAACTCGCTCGCTTTCGCTCGCTCGTTTTCGTGAGCGGGGTATTAACCCCGCCCACGACCAAGGGGGTTCACAACCCCCTTGGAACCCCTTGCGGATTGGTTCCCCGCGGCAGAGCCGCGGGGTAGAAGAGCAAAATAAACTCGCTCCCACGTCGGCTCGTCGGTCGCGAATTTGATTTTGTTTACATTATACCTCGGCTCCAGAGCGCGATAATATTTCATCCCTTTTTCAGCCCGTGGAGTTTTCGCACCGCTTGTTTAATCCGGCGCAGGCAGCCGTTTTGGTCCGTGAGAATGTCATGTTCAGATAAACGGATCACGACCCACCCGCACCGTTTCAAAAAAATATTTTTCCTGTGATCGTTCTGCCGCTGGCGCCGGCTGGCGTGCGCTTTTTTATTGTCGCATTCAATGGCAATGGCTCCGTCACGGCAGAATACGGCAAAGTCCAGGCGATATCGTTTTTTGCCTCTCCCCGCACCGCATTGTGCCGTGGCTTTGATACCGGCGCGCCGCAACGCATCCTCGATCATCTGTTCGGTGGGAGAAACGCCATACAGCTGGAGGATATCCTGGGCCGTGAGCAAACGATGGAGGGTGGTAAAACCGAACGAGATGCGCCGGTGCGTGATATTTTTGACCGGCTGGCGGAGTTTTTTAAC
>CAYJVS010000043.1:0-8698 GCA_964373635.1 uncultured Gammaproteobacteria bacterium | reverse complement strand
AGGGGGAGAACGCTTCGTCAGGAGGAGAACATGGGTTTTGAAATGAGCTCTTACTATCATCACTAGTCGCAAGCTTCCTTGCCGCGGGGGTGGGGGAGACACTTTTCCGTACGTTCTCGCTGATGGGCAGACTCCCTTGAATGTCTCCCCCCATGCAATGAGCAAATAGTATGAACTGGGGTGGAACATTCAGGCAGGCGTCGGATGGTAAAACCAACAAGACTTTTGACGTTCCACCCCGAGTTTCAATGGCTAACGAGTTCGGGGAAAAGTGGGGGTAAGACAGTTCCCTTTACGTGTCGTTTGGCACCCCTAACCTTACGTCCTACCCCCCCCCCCCAGAACCAACCTGAATGGGGAGGCGGAACACTGCAGCTTACGTCGGTTAATGGGGCAAGGTCTATCACATTTCACCTCCCCAAGATTGTATTTAGCGACCGAGAAACGAATCCACCATGGCATGACCGTGGTTGTCAATGGTAAGCTGTTGGTGCGTATGGACAAGCGTAAGGTTCGTCGTTTCGTCAGCATCGTCGGACGATTGTCGGCGCTAGCAGTTGTTGGCAGCGCGGTGTGGGCGTGGTTTTCCGGATCCCCATGGTCGCCGACGCGCCGGAAGGATTTTTTGCGCCTCCAACACGTACTCGACGCCAAACCCGGCGAGCGGATGGTTGAACTGGGTTGCGGCGACGGGCGCGTGAGCGTGGCCATCGCGCGGGCCAGCGGCGCGCGGGTCACCGGCGTTGAACTGTCGCTGCCGTTGGTTCTCGCGGCGAAACTGCGCGTGTTGCGCTCCGGCCTGCAACGGCAGGTCAAAATCCGCTGGGGAAACTTTTACCGCGTTCAGCTCCGCCACGCCGATGCCGTGTACCTCTACGTAACGCCGCGGACGTTGTTCCGTTTAGGCGCAACGATCTTGGCGCAGTTGCCGTCGCATGCTCGCGTCATCAGCTACCGATATCCCATCCCTGGCTTTCAACCCACCCGCGTCGATCAGCCGACAAAAACCGCGGTCCCGATCTATGAGTATCGCATCCGGCCCAACGCGCGGCAGGTTGCCTTTGAGATATGAAGGTCGGCATTGACGCGCGGATGTACGGTTCTGGAGTGACCGGCATTGGCGTGTATGTTCAGGAGTTGACCGCGGCGTTGTTTGCTTTGGGACAGCCGACGCGGTATCATCTGTGGTTGCATCCGTCCGACGCGAAAGTTTTTGTGCCACCCACCCCGCGCGTGACCGCCTCGGCCGTGGACATTCCCTGGTACGGCTGGCGCGAGCAAATTTTTTTGTCCCGACAACTCAAACGTCAGCGGTGCGATCTGATACATTTTCCCAACTTCAACGTCCCGCTGGCGTACCGCGGGAAATTCGTGGTCACGATCCACGACCTGACGCCGTTGCGGTTTCCCGGGCCGCTCCAAGCACGCTCTGGTTTCCGACGTTTAGCCTATAGAGCCGTGCTGCGATCCGCCCTGCAACGCGCCGCGAAAATCATCGCCGTTTCTGAACACACGGCGCAAGAATTAGCGGCATTTGAGCCGCGGATACGTCCGAAGATCACGGTGGTGTACCCGGGGTTATCCCCAAGGTTTTCAAAACCAACAAATTATGGTAGAATACAACAGGTGTTGCAGCAGAGCGGAGTGCGGCAACCGTATCTTTTTTTCACCGGGGTTTGGCGCGACCATAAAAATCTGCCCGGGCTGCTGGCGGCGTTTGCCATTTTATCGCGCGACGAGCGCCTTCATCTCCAATTAGTGCTTGCCGGAAGCCGCGAAACCGAGGATCCGAGGATCGCTCCAGTGCTGGCCACGCTACCGGCTGACCGCGTCAAGGTCGTGGGGTTTATTACGGATGACGATTTGCCGTTGTGGTACCAGGGCGCGGCCGTTACGGTGGTTCCCTCGTTCCATGAGGGCTTTGGCTTTAACGCCTTGGAGTCGCTGGCGTGCGGCACGCCGGTCGTGGCGTCGCGAACCACCAGTCTGCCGGAAGTGGTTGGCGCCGCGGCGCGGTATTTCCCCCCGGACGATCCCGCGACCATGGCGCGCGTGATTGCCGAGGCGCTTGAGCCAGGAGTCCGCCAGGAGCTGTTGGCCGCGGCGAAAACCGTGGTTACGCGTTATCAATGGGCGCGGACCGCGGCCGAAACCCACGCGGTGTACGCGCGGGCGGTGGAGCGTTGAGCGGGGCTTTCTAATCATGACGAAGGTTGTCGCATCCAAACGGAAAACCAAAACCCGACGGGTGGCCACCGCCCGCCGGCGGCGTTCGGTTAAGACGAGACCGCGCCGTCGCACCGTCGTTGCGCCCCGTCCGGTCGCCGACATCTCGCCACCCGGCGTTTTGTCTGAACTACCAGTTGGCGCGCCCGTGCCAGCCGCGGTGGTGTGGGTCGAAGATTCATGGCCGCATCTCTCATTGCCGTTCATGCCGGACTCCGCGGTTGAACCCGAGATTTTACCAGCGCTCGCGCTGCCCGAGCCAACGGTGGTCATTGAACCGACCAAGCTTCCGGTGCAATCAACCAGCGCCCCCGGCTCACCCGAAGCGTTAGCGTCAGCCCCGGCCCAAGAGCCGCTCGCCGTGGCCTTTGATGCCGCGGGTAATTTGCTTTTCCCCGCACCCAAGGCCGCACCGCGGGAAGTTTACGCCATGACGCCGGAGCCGGTAGGCGGTCCGATGGAGGCCGCGGTGACGGAACCGGAGGATCCCTGGGATGCGCTCGACGTTGACGCCCCTGAAACGGCGCCACCCGCGCCGGTTACGGTTCACGCCACCCGGCCATTGGACCAGGTGCAGCGATTAACCGTGGTTGGGGCGCTGCGCTTGGCGCTCTGGCCGTTCCGCGTCCTCTACTGGCCCGTGCGGCTGCGGCACCTTGAGCGGCAGCGTATCCGGTTACGGCGCCACTACGCGGCGACCAACGGGACCGCGGATGCCGCCGCCGCCGTTTCACTGCCGACGTCGCCGACGCTGCGGATGGTGCGCTTGACCGTGGGGTTTATTGCCGTCTGCGTGGTGATGCTTTTGCCGATTCAAATCGCGGTCTACACCCAGGCGGTGAACGACGCCAGCGACCGGCTGCTGGCCGCGTCAGAGGCGGCGATTGCGGCCCTGCGCGCGGGACGCGATGAACTCATCAACTTCCGGTGGTGGGCGGCGACCGACTCGTTCCGTCAAGCCGAAGCGCATTTCCGCCGCGCCCGCGATGAATATGACCGTCTCGACCCCGTCACTCAGGCGTTGCTGCACACCTTGCCGCGGGGACGGCGCGCGATGGCGGCGGGGATGTCGCTGGTCACGGTGGGAGAAAATTTAGCCGAGGCGGCCAACGGCTTTTCCGCGCGGGTGGCGAGTGTCACGCGGGACGGGGGATGGTTACCGTGGCAGGAGTTGCTTCCCGCGTTGGCTGAGCTGGAAACCGACCTGACGCGCGTGCTGCCGCTGGTCGCGCACGCCAAGACGGCGTTGGCCGACGTCAAGCCCCCCAAGCTGCCGCCCGCGAACCGCGAAAATTTTTTAGCCGCCACCAAGTCGTTGCCTGATCTGGAATCCACGATCTTGGACGTGGCGGCGGTGACGCGCTCGTTGTTGCGCAGCCTGGGCGTGGGCGGATT
This sequence comes from uncultured Gammaproteobacteria bacterium, assembly GCA_964373635.1. Taxonomy (GTDB): domain Bacteria; phylum Patescibacteriota; class Patescibacteriia; order Buchananbacterales; family GWA2-38-13; genus VMFR01. Next base: position 5,077 of record CAYJVS010000043.1, on the reverse strand, counting down.
TCAACGGTACTTGGTGTTGATGCAAAATAATCATGAACTGCGGGCAACGGGCGGATTTTTGGGCAGCTTCGCGCTGGTTGACGTCGCGGACGGTCAGATCACCAACCTCAATCTGCCGGGCGGCGGCAGCTATGATCTCCAGGGGTCGCTGATGGCGTTGGTTCAGCCGCCGCTGCCATTGCGGTTAATCAACCCGCGCTGGGAGTTTCAGGACGCCAACTGGTGGCCGGATTTTCCCACCACCGCGCGCAAGGTCGCCTGGTTTTTGGAGGAATCGCGCGGGCCCAGCGTTGACGGCGTGGTGAGTTTGACCAATACCGTGGTGGAACGCCTCTTAACGCTCACGGGCCCCATCACCTTGCCCCAAACCGGCCGCGTGCTGGATGCCAGCAATTTCACCCGTGAAGCGCAGACGCTGGCGGAATTTGACTACGACAAAACCGCGAACCGTCCCAAGGAATTTCTCGCTGAACTGGCGCCTCTCCTGCTCGAGCGGCTCCAAGCCCTGGCACCGGAACGCCAGGCCGAGCTGTGGGAGACGCTCTACCGGCTGATCAAAGAAAAGCAGCTGATGGCGTGGAGCGCGGATCCGCAAACCCAGGAACTCCTCCAGAGTTTGGGTTGGGCCGGAAACCTGCCGCCGGTCGGGTTGAGCGATTACTTGATGGTGGTCAACACCAACATTGCCGGCGGCAAAACCGACGCGGTGATTGCCACCAGCCTCCGCCACGCGGTGACCGCGCAATCTGACGGCTACCCGCGCGTGACGCTCCAGATCAGCCGGACGCACCAGGGCGCGCCGGGCGATCCGTTCACCGGCGCGTCCAACAACAGCTATGTGCGCGTGTATGTGCCGGGCGGAAGCCAATTGCTTTCCGCCAGCGGATTCGTTTGGCCGCGCGGCGCCGTGGAGCAGTCAAGTGACGCGGGTCTCGCGCCGGATGCCGACCTGGCGGCGGTTGAGGGCGTCCACGCGGTTGATCCGCTTTCCGGCGTGGAGATCTATCAGGAGTCGGGCAAGACGGTTTTTGCCCACTGGCTCACGGTTAAACCGGGTGAACAGAAGACGGCCCAACTGACCTATCGCTTGCCGTTCACCCTGGCGGAGGCGAACCACGTCTACACGCTGTTGGCGCAAAAGCAGCCGGGAAGTCTGGGCGATGAGCTGCTCGCGTCGTTCACGGTTCCGTCCGGCTGGCAAATTGCGCACTCGTACCCGGAGCTGGGCAGCGAACGCTTGACGCGCGCCAAGGAACGGCTGCAATTTCACGACCGTCTGACCACCGACGCGTTTTACGGGGTGAAACTCCAACCGGAAAAAAATGAGTCTGACCAACCCTGAACCCCACCATCGGCTTGTGGATCGCAAACGCTTGAAACAACTCGGCAATCAGCCCGGCCTGGATCCGGATTTGTTGCGGATTTACCGCGATGCGGACGGACGGCTGCCGGACATCTCGCGCTTACAAATTCACCGCCCGAATTGGTCGCGGCGGATCTGGTTTTCCGTGGCCGGGCTGTTGCTGGTGACCGTCGGCGGAATTTGGGTCAGCGGCGCGGTGGGCTGGGTCACCAGCGCCCGGCATGAGGACGCGAGCATCGTCGTGGCGATTGAGGCCCCGCGCCAGTTAAGCTCGGGTGAAGAAGTGACTTACCGGATCAGCTACGTCAACATTGACCGCGTCAGTGTCAACGACGGGCAGCTGACGCTCCGGTACCCGGGGGGCTTCTCGTTTTTGCGCGCCACCCCGCGGCCGGTCAATCAGTACCAGAACACCTGGGAACTCCCGCGGCTGGAACCCGGCGCGCGCGGGGAAATTTTGCTCACCGCCAAGGTGGTGGGTAAAGTGGGCAGCGTCATGACGCTCGCGGGCACGGTGACCTACCAACCCGCTAACTTCAGTTCAAGTTTCAAATCCGAATTCCTCCAGTCGAGCCAAATCACCGCCTCGATTGTGACGCTGGACCTGAGCGCGCCCGACCGAGTGGTGGCGGAGCGGGAAATCACCGCCACCGTGCGGTACGCCAATACCTCCGACCGCGCGCTTGGCGGGGTGCTGATCCAAGTGCGGTATCCGGCCGGGTTCGTGGTGCGCCGAACCGCGCCCGCGCCCAAGAACCCGCCGGTGGAGCTTGATCGCTTAAGCGGCGCGTTGACGACGCAACCGAACAGCTCCTGGTACCTCGCGAGTCTGCCCGCGCATGCCTCAAGCACCCTGACGATCACGGGCGGTTTTGTCGCCGGCGCCGCCGGCCCGCCGGAACGCGAACTCACGGCGCAGGTCGGGTTCGTGGACGAAACCGGCAGCTTTTCCGTTCAGCAGGAACAACGGACCACGCTCACTCTGCTGGAGACGAACCTCCAACTGAATGTAATTATCAACGGCAGCGCCGCCGACCAGTCGGCGGACTTCGGCGAGGTGCTGCAGTACCGGATCGTCTACAAGAATCTCGGTTCCGAGCCGCTGGGCGATATCGTGGTGCAAGCCACGATTGATTCCACCGTGGTTGATTGGGCCACGCTGGCGGAACCAAACCTCGGACAACGCGACGGCTCCGTCATCCGCTGGGACAAATCCAGCCTGGTCAGCCTGACGCAAATCGGTCCCCTGGAAGAGGGCACGCTGGACTTTTCCCTGCAACTCAAGCCGGGCAGCGCGGTGACGGACCCGCCGCAAAATTTGCAGACGGTCAGCGCGGTGGAGGCGCGGATTGGCACGGTCGGCGGCATTCCGGCCGAGCGCGTGGTGCGGGCCGGTCCGATCACGACGTCGGTCAATACCGCCGTTGCCGTGGACGCGCAAGGCCGGTACTTTGACGACGACAATTTGGCGGTGGGTTCCGGCCCGTTGCCGCCGGTGGCCGGACAAACGACAACCTTCCGCATCTACTGGTCATTGTCCAACAGCGTCCATCCGGCCGAACAGATCAACGTTTCCACCGCCTTGCCGGTGGGCGTGGAGTGGGCGAATAAACTCCTTTCCAGCACCGGCCAGTTGAGTTATCAGGCGGCCGTCCGCGAGGTCAGCTGGAAAATTGACCAGCTGGCGGCGCGGAAAAATCCCGCCGACGTGGTGGCCTGGTTTGACGTCGCCGTCACGCCCAAGCCGGACCAGGTGGGCAAACTGTTGCTCTTGACCAGTGAAACGACCTTGACGGCGCGCGACGCCGTGACCAAGGCGAGCATCGTGGGATTGGAGCGCAGCATCACGTCAAATCTCGAGGATGATCCCTTCGGCGGCGGCCGCGGGCTGGTGGTGGAGCTGGGAGAATAGGCAGTTGGGCAGTTGGCCGTTGGAAGTTTTTAGTTTTCGAGGTGAGCTCGCGGTGGCGCGATTGTTGCCGGTGTGTTTAAGATTCTTCGCCGTTCCAAAATTTCCCAGGCGCGAATTTCGCGTTTGACGACCATGCACGGCGCGGTTGACGGGCCGTTTTTTATGCCCATCGCGACGCGGGGAGTAGTCAAACACTGCGCGCCGGATGAACTCAAAACCCTCGGAGCGCAAATTCTTTTGTCCAATGCCTACCACCTGTGGCGCGGGCCCGGAGCGCGGCGGCTGGAGCAAGCGGGCGGGCTGCATCGGTTCATGGGGTGGCCGGGGCCGATCCTGACTGATTCCGGCGGCTTCCAGGTTTTTTCGTTGGCGAAATTTCGCCAGGTCAACAACGCCGGGGTGACGTTTCGCGACCCTCGTTCCGGGCGGCAACTGACGCTCACCCCATCAGGCGTGGTCCGTTTTCAACAGCGCATTGGGTCGGATATCATTCTGGCGCTGGATGAGTGCGTGGCGTATCCGGCGGCGCACGCCGCGGCCGCGCTGGCGGTGGAGCGAACAGTGGCCTGGGCCCGGCGGTCATGCCGCGGATTTCCCTTCCAACTCCGCCGCCGGCCGCTGCTGTTTGGGATTGTGCAAGGGGCGACATTTTCCGGCCTGCGGCAACAATCCTGCGAGCAAACAGTGGCGCTGAATTTTGACGGGTATGCCATTGGCGGGCTCGCGGTCGGCGAGAGGAGAACCACGATGCTGGACGTCTTGAAACAAACCGTGGCCCATTTGCCCGGGGATAAACCGCGCTACTTGATGGGCGTGGGGCGGCCCGAAGAAATCGTGGCCGCGGTGCGGCAGGGGATTGACCTGTTTGATTGCGTGATTCCCACGCGGGAAGCGCGGCATGGACGGTTGTACGTTTGGCGCGGCGCGGCGCGCAACATCCGCCTCCGGCCGGCCGTCATGGCGGCGCGAACCTCGTTTTACCGGACGCTCAATGTGACCAACGCCAAATTTGCCGCCGTTCACCGCCCGCTCGACTGGGCCTGCCGGCACGCGTGCTGCAAAACCTTTACGGCCGCGTACCTGCACCATCTCTTCCGCATCCAGGAACCGCTGGGCGCGCGAATCGCCACCCTGCATAACGTGGGGTTTTACCTCGACGTGATGCGGTCGCTGCGAGCCGGGATTGCCCGCGGCGCGGTTTAGGGCGCGCTGCCGCGGTGTGCTAGAATGATTGGTGATGACGTCAAACAACCTCACCCTCAACGCCGCAAAATTTTTCTTCGTTGACCTGATCGGCAAGATTCTCTTCTGGCCGTTATGGTGGTATAGCCTGGGGTTGGGCCAGTTGCTGCAAACGATGGGCCGGACGCTCCAGGAAGAAGCGCGGCGGCTGGGCCTGGGCTTGTGGTGGGGGCATCTGTTTTCTCCGATGTTTGGCCAGACCGACTGGCAAGGCCGCCTGATCAGTTTTTTGGTGCGGCTGACGGTGGGCGTGGGTCGCGTCCTGGTGTGGCTCCTTTGGCTCGTGGTGGCGGGCGTGGTAGTGGCGGCCTGGATCCTGGTGCTGCCGGTTGCCGGGTATTTTTTCTGGCAAAATTTTAAGTATTTTACCGCCCGCTGATTTGATACGACGTAGGACGTACGCGTTCGGTGTCATGCCGGCCCCGGAGCCGCCGCGGCCGCGGGGCAGGCCGGAATCCAGGCCGATCAATGTGCCCGATCCTGGACGCGGCCAGATCCTGGACAAGCCAGGATGACGCCTGGACTCGGCCAGGATGACTATTTTGCCCCAAGCCGTCATT
>CAYJVS010000042.1:0-8737 GCA_964373635.1 uncultured Gammaproteobacteria bacterium | reverse complement strand
GCGACGGTTGTTTTCCTCGCTCCAGCATTTTATTTCAGCTCCCGCACCAGGAGCAACCGCACGCAGGCAGACAACTGGTGCCCCGTTAACCATTGACGGAGCTCGCGCCGCACATCAACGCGCGTGACCCAGACGCTTTTTTGCACCGGCTCGAAACCCAGCAGCTTCAAATTCGTCCGCAAGATGTCCCGTTCCCGTTTCCGCGATTCCGGGACGTCGAAAAAGGCCATCAGCCACTGACCGCCGGACAGCCGCTTCCCGCCGGAGGCCTCCTGAAGTTTAAGCTGCAGGAGTTTGGTCTTCCCCTTTGGCGTCAAGACATATCCTCGCGTCCTCCCGAAAACTTTTTCTTGGAGGTACCCGCGGCGTTTGAGGCTGTGCATCGTCCGGCGCAATCGCTGCCGTTGCCGGAGGTACTCTTCCGCCCACCGACGCTGCCGACCGATGCGAGGATCGCCTACCAGGTAACGCATGGTCAGCGTCACGCTGTGTATCCGTTCGTGATAGTCAAGGAACCGCGCCAACAGCAATAAGAGGCGTCCCGAGAGAGTGATGCGCATATTCATGGAGCCCCGTGATCTTTTTTTAGCACCACTGCTTTTAGCACCACTGCCTTGACCGCATGGCTGGCTTTCCTTGCTGCAATGGTATCCGGAAAAACTACCGTCGTCAAATCAACGCTATAGCGTGGATTTGACGACGGTAGGGTTTGCGGGTTGGCGGGCGGCTGCTCCCAAAGTTCGGCGCCGTTGCTCGCCCTTCAGCTCGCCCGGTCCTTTTTGCGTCTGACCTTGCGCGTGCGATCTATTGCCTTCCGCCCCGATTTGCGGCACACTGGTGCTATGCGTAAACTCTACTTTCTCTACCACGCCGAGTCGGGGCGGTTGGCGGGGATGTACAGCGAATTGCGCAAGGCCTTTGGCCGCGAGCCGGACGCGCTGTTGGAAATCACCCATGACGTGCTGGGGGATTTTAAGTTACGTTGGCAGACGCTGGCCGATGAGCTGGGGATTCCGGTTGAGTACTACTTCCGCGATAAAATTCCCGAAGCCCTGGAACATTTTTTACGCCAGGCACACCTTGATCTTCCGGCGGTGGTCGGCCTGAATGACGCGGGGCAAAATGTGGTGGTCGTTTCCGCCGCTGACCTTACACCGTGTCAGGGCAAACCGGAGGCGCTGGCGGAAAAGCTGCGGAACGTCTTGAAACTTGAAACTTGAAACGCACCCCCCTCCTACTGGAGGGGGAGGGACGGGCGGGGGAGGGCGTTTTTCCCCCTACCCGGGGCTCATCCGCGGGGCGACAAGTTTTACGAAATCACATGAAATCCCACATCAAAAATCCGACGCTCGCCGCCCAGGGTAAAAAGCGCATCGAGTGGGCCGAGCGCGACATGCCGGTGCTGCGGCAGATTCGGGCGCGCTTCGCCCGAGAGCGGCCGCTCAACGGGATGCGGATGGGACTGTGCCTGCACGTGACCACCGAGACGGCTAATTTGGTGCGGACACTGCAAGCTGGCGGAGCCGATGTTGCCGTGTGCGCGTCCAATCCGCTTTCGACGCAGGATGACGTCGCCGCCAGTTTGGTCAACCATTTTGGGGTCGCGGTGTATGCGGTTCGCGGCGAGCGTACGGCCACCTATTACCGGCACCTCAACGCGGTCCTCGATCACCAGCCGCGGATCACGATGGACGACGGCGCGGATCTCATTGCGCTGTTGCATAAGTCGCGCCGCGGCCTGGCCAAAACGATTTTGGGCTCCATGGAGGAAACCACCACGGGGGTCATCCGTATCCGCGCGCTGGAACACGCCGGCCGGTTGAAAGTCCCCATCATCGCGGTCAACGACGCGGCCATCAAACACCTGTTTGACAACCGCTACGGCACGGGGCAATCCACCCTGGACGGCATTATCCGCGCGACCGACCTGCTGTTGGCCGGCCGCACCGTGGTGGTTGCCGGCTACGGCTGGTGCGGCAAAGGGTTTGCGCTGCGGGCGCGCGGCCTGGGGGCGCGGGTGGTAGTGACCGAGGTTGACCCGATCAAAGCGATTGAGGCGGTGATGGACGGCTTGGCGGTCATGCCGATGGCGAAAGCGGCCAAAATCGGCGACGTGTTTTGCACCTTGACGGGCGACATTGACGTCATCCGCAAAGAACATTTCGCGGTCATGAAGGATGGCGCCGTGGTCTGCAACTCCGGCCACTTTGACGTTGAGATTAACCTCAAGGACTTGGCCCGCCTGGCGACAACCGTCCGCCGGCGGGTGCGCGAACTGGTGGACGAGTACGTGCTCAAAGACGGCCGCCGGATTGCGGTGATTGCCGAAGGCCGGCTGGTCAATCTGGCCGCGGCCCACGGGCATCCGGCGTCGGTGATGGACATGTCGTTTGCGACGCAGGCCTTGTCCAGTGAGTTTGTGGTCCAGCACGCCGGCAAGCTCCAGCCGCGCGTGTACGCCGTGCCGCAATCCATCGAACAAACCGTCGCCACCCTCAAGCTCAAATCCTTGGGCATCGCGATTGACACGCTCACCTCCAAGCAGCAGAAGTACCTGGCCTCGTGGCAGATCGGGACGTAGGGGAAAGGAGGCGTAAAATTTCCATGGCTGCAGCTGCTCCTTGGAGGCGGGTGCCGAACCCTCGGCGGTACGCGGTTCCCGCGCTGGGCGCCGCGTTCCTGCTCGGGGTGGCCGTGCGGTCGTGGGTGGCGCTGGACCAGTTCGCGGTGTATCTGGGATTTTTGGCGAGCTTCACCCTCGCCATTTTTTTGTGGCGTCCGGCCGCCGTGCATTGGGCGCTCCTGGTGGCGGCAGTCGCAAGTCTCGGTGTATTCCGGTACGGCCTCACCCTGCCGGCCGTTGGGCCCGGATTTATTGGATGGTACCACGACCGCACGTTGACGCTTGCGGGCACACTTGTCGTTGAACCGGACGTGCGCCTGGCCAGCACCAAGCTGACGCTGGGAAAACTAGTCAGCATAGACGGCAGCCGTCTGGACGGCAAACTCCTGGTGAGCACGCGCCTCTACCCCGAGTACCGCTATGGCGACCGGCTGCGCGTTACCTGCAAGCTGGAATCTCCCGAGCCGTTCCATGATTTCGCCTACGACCGCTACTTGGCGCGGCAGGACATTTACGCCACCTGCGCGTTTCCGACGATCCGCCGGATTGGCCAAGGACAGGCACCGCAGCTTTGGGCCGTTATTTTTCGGGTGAAAGGTTGGTTGCAGCGGGCCATCAATCGCGGGTTACCGGAGCCCGAGGCCAGCCTGTTGTCCTCAATGGTGATCGGCAGCCGGCGCGGGTTGCCGCCGGCGCTGGTGGAAGCGTTTCAGACCACCGGGCTCACCCACCTGATCGCCATTTCCGGCATGCAGATCATGTTGGTGGTTACGTGGCTGGGCGCGGCCATGCCGTATCTGGGAGTTACGCGCCGAGTCGGTTTTTGGCTCATTACCGCCGGGCTGGTTCTCTACCTGGTGCTGATTGGCGCGCCCGCGTCGGCGGTGCGCGCCGGCGTGATGGGGTGGCTGGTTCTGGCCGCGGGTCAGCTGGGCCGCGTCAAGGAATCGTGGCGCGTGCTGCTCTACGCCGCCGTTGCCATGGTTGCCGTCAACCCTAAAATTTTGCGCGATGACGTCGGTTTTCAGTTGTCGTTTGCGGCGGTCAGCGGCTTGCTCTATTTGCAACCGCTCCTGGAGCGGCTCTTCGACCGCGTGCCGAAAACCGGCGGGCTGCGCGCGGCGCTGGCCATGACCTTGGCGGCCAATGTCTTTACGCTGCCCCTGATTGCCGTGCAGTTTGGCCGGATTTCTTTAATCAGTCCCGTGGCCAATGCGCTGGTTTTTCCCGTGTCCTCCGCGGTCATGCTGCCGGGCATCGCGGGCGCCGGTCTTGCTGGCGTGCTGCCGTTATCTTGGGCCTGGCTGCCCATGCTCCCGGCCTATGCGCCGCTGGCGTATTTGACCGCGGTCGCCGAATTCCTGGCGCGCCTTCCGTTCGCGCAACTGCAGGCGCGGCTTCCCGGCCTGTTGCTCCTGCCCAGTTACTTCGGCTTGGCGTGGGGCACGCGGGGGCTCAAGCGGTGGCTGGAGGCGCGGGAACGATACCACATAATTTCAAAATTCAAAAATCAAAATTAAAAAATTACTTGGATTATTTTGATTTTTTGCGTGGTCACTTTGATATTTGAATTTTGCATTTTGAATGATGCCGAAAAAAGCACCGCGAATAGTTATTGGAGTATTGAGTGTCTTGGTCGCGAGCGCCTTGACCGCCGTGTTCTGGCTCCGTTTTCAGCTCCGCGACCTGGGCCGCGTGACGGTGCGCTTCTTCGACGTCGGGCAAGGCGACGCGATGTTGGTCACGACGCCGGCGGGCAGACAGATGTTGGTGGACGGCGGGCCGGACAACGCGCTGGTGCACAAACTCGGCCGAACCATGCCGGTGTGGGATCGGACGATTGAATTGGTCGTGCTGACCCACCCGCACGCCGATCACCTCGTCGGGTTGGTGGAACTTTTGCGGCGTTACCGCGTCCCGCAAGTTTTAGTTTCCGATTTTTCGGTCGAGACGCCGGAGTATGAAGCCCTGCGCGCGGAAATGGCGCGCCAAGGGGTGGCGCTCGCGGTGGCGAGAGCATCGGCCCGCCAAGTGCTTGAGCCCGGGCTGGAGCTGGAGGTGTTATACCCGCCGGCCGGGGAGATTGCCACCGATAACCCCAACGATGCGTCCGTGGTCATCCGTCTCGTCCATGGGGAAAACAGCGTGTTGCTGACCGGTGATCTTGAAGCGCCCGCGCAACGGCGGCTCCCTGCCGAATGGCTCTCAAGCGACGTGCTCAAAGTCGCCCACCACGGTTCGGCCGATGCGCTTGAGCCCCAAATCCTGGCGGCGATTCAACCCCAACTCGCGGTCATTTCGGTCGGTAAAAATACCTACGGTCATCCTTCACGTAGAGTCGTCCGGGCCTTGGAGCGCCTCGGCGCAACGGTGTTGACCACCCAGGCGGAGGGCGATATCATGGCGCAAAGTGACGGCACGCGGTGGCGGTTCGTCAGCCAGCAGCACCCACGGCTCACCGTCATCGGCCCTTGAAACCCCGCCGGTTTCGTGCTATCCTGGCACATATGGTTGCGCCATCCCGGAAAGTTAAAGTCCTCTTGGTGGAAGACGAGATTCCGCTGGTGGACATGTACACGATCAAGTTCACGCAGGAGGGTTTTGATTTGACGGTCGCCTCGAGCGGTGAGCAGGCCCTGGAATTGGCGAAAAAAACCCTGCCCGACGTGGTCATGCTGGACGTCATTCTGCCGGGCATGGACGGGTTTGCGATCCTCAAGGAACTCAAGGCCGACCCCGCGACCAAGACCATTCCGGTGCTTTTACTAACGAACCTCGGGCAAGACGCGGACAAGAAAAAGGGTCAGGAGCTAGGCGCCGCTGACTATTTGGTCAAAGCCGATTTCACCCCCGGCGAGGTGGTGGAGAAAGTCAAAGCGGCACTCGGGTCTTTAAAGAATCAGGAATCATGAATCTGGAATCATGATGGCCTGGTTGAAGATGAGGTCCGTCAGATTCTTGATTCCTAATTTTTGATTCCTAATTCTCAATACATGGCTGACCTCCAACGCGAACGCACGGTTGTCTTAATTAAACCCGACGCGGTCAAACGCGGCTTGGTCGGTGAGATGGTCACGCGGTTTGAGCGCATGGGCTTAAAAATCGTCGCGCTCAAGCTCGTGTCCGTTCCGCGCGAGCTGGCGCAAAAGCACTACCCCGAGAGTCGAACGGCGCTTTTGGAGGGCATGGGGAAAAAGACGCTGGAAACCTACGCCAAATACGGCCGCGACCCGCAGGAGGAACTCGGCACCATGGATCCGCTCAAGATTGGCAAAATGGTCAACCGCTGGAACATTGATTTCATCACCTCGGGGCCGGTTGTCGCTCTGCTGTTAGAAGGGTTGCATGCGATTGACAATGTTCGCCTGGCGGTGGGCCATACCCTGCCCGCGTTTGCCCAAGCGGGCACGATTCGCGGCGATTTTTCCCTGGATTCGCCGGCGCTGGCGAACGCCAAGAAACGCGCGGTCAGGAACCTGGTGCACGCCTCCGGCAACGCCGAGGAAGCCAAGTACGAAGCGCAGCTGTGGTTCCAAAAAGTTGACATCCATGACTACGAGCGCAGCGACGAGCAGGTGATGTTCGGGTGAGACGCGGATCTTGACAACATGACCACACGCTCGGACCTCGTCATGCCGGCTGGTTCGGAATCCGATTCGGGACTGAGCCTGATTCCGGACCGTATTATCTCCCCCCGCGCTTGACTTCTTTTATCCGGCTGTTAGACTGAAATCACTGTGGCATTCCCCCTGTTGTCGCCGGTGTTTCCGCGACCGCCAGCCTTTGGCTAGGGGGGGGATTGTCGTGGGTCCAACCAAAACCATCACCCGCTGGCCTTCTGGAAGAGGCCAGTATTTGTTTCTGTTCTTTGGCACCTGGCCCCGAGAGAGGAGGAGGTCATGATCCATTCCGACGAGATCCGGCTTCAGCGCCGAATCCGCGAGCTGGAGGATGAACAGCGGACGTTCAAGGAAGCGCATGCGCGGAGTTTGGCCGTTAACCAACCGCGGTTCACGCCGGTCCGTCTTTTGCGGGTCACGGAGGAACTCAATCGTTTGCGGCGAGAGCTGCGCCAACTCCAAGACGCGCGCGGTCAGGAGTTGGAGGATTCTCGCCCCTACCCGGGAACGTACATGTTTTGAGTGCGTTTTGGGGCGGTCCTTTGGGAGAAGCCTGGGAAAAAAATCCGGGCTTCTATTTTTTTCCCTACCCTGACAACCCCTTTGACATCCCGTTGAGACGTGGTACCCTTGGTTCATGTCAAGTGCGCGAACGATCAAGCACGTCTGTTGTTGGCTAGCCCGGAAGGCTAGCTAGGTGGTCGCGTTCACCGGCATCCTCACGTTGCAGTCCCAGCTAGCTTTCGCCCAAGAAAGCGAGTTTTTTTCGTCTTTTTGGTTCTTTCATGGATGTACCTTAAAAAGGAGGTATAGGATGTGCACGTCCGCGGACGGGTATTCCACGGGGAGTCTGCGCGTGCTGGAACGGGCACGGCGCCGGCGGCGAATCTTGGAGAAATTGAGCAACCCCCGGCTGCCCGACTGGAAACAGCCTCGGCTTTCCCGCAAGCTCGGCCCCGGCCCAAACTCGTTTCAGCCGTTCCCTGGCAGTTCCGCTCACGTTCGTTAGCCTGCTGCACCTCCGTCGCGACCCAGCCGCCGCCCGCCGCTGGGTCTTTTTTATCCCCAAGAACTGTATTGACGAATTGCGCCGCTTCCCCTACGATGCTATTACCGTATGCCAACCGCCTGCCGCTCAAGCCTCGTCCTGCTGGTCCTGATTAGCTCCGGGAGCTAGGGTTTGGCGTCCGTCAGTACCACCGAAGCAGCGCGAACCACTAGCTCTCCACCGGAGCTAGTTTTATTTTGCCGCCACCGTGGTCAGTGAATGCGCCGGACACCGGACCGGAGTCGCTGAATGGCCGTTGGTCGCTGATTGAAAAATAGTGTTCTTTCGCTCGCTCGCGGGGCCGCGGGGGAGGAGGTACCCATGGATTCGTTCACTAACGGTAGTCTAAAGCTCGGGCAGCGGCGGGAAACCCTCAATGCGCTGATTGCCACGAGCCGCGCTCGGTTGGCGCGCGCCGACCCTGGCGCGCACGGCGAACTCGGCTGCTGGCTCCTCTTGCGCCTTCGTTTGGAGCAGTTGGAGCACGTGCGATCCGCATTGCGGGAGCAGGGGGGAGACGACATGCCCGCGCGCCGTCCGCTCTCCAGCCAGCCCACGGAGTATGAGCTGGTTCGGGAAGGGGAGTGGCTGGAGTTTCAAGTCCGCCACTGTCAGGCGCGGCGCTCCAATGGCCTCGCGCCGGAGGTTGCCGCCGATGTGGAACGTCTGGAGCGTGGCTACCGCGATCGGTGGAAGGCGGTGGGCCGAATGTTGCTGGCCCACTTCCCCCACAGTCGGTTCCTGACGTGGTGGCATTCTCCTGGCGTGCCGCCGGCAGAACAGCCGCCGTAAGCATCGGCAGCTCCCGCGCGGTTTGGCGGGCGTCATTCCTTGGGATGGAGGAGGAAACGATGAAGTTCATTACAATCACCGCATTAGAAGCGTCCCTCGGTGATTACTACCAACAGCTGGCTGGGATTGACCAGCGTCTCGGCTCTGGTCAATGCGGTCCCCGGGAACAGGCCGATCTCGGCCGCCGCCGGCGCAATGTCATCCGGCGCATCTGCAAGCTCGAGCGGCAGCTGGGCCGGACGCGGGCCTCGCCGTTGCGGGGAGGTTCTAACGCTCCTTCCGCGTGAAGGGTTCACGTCAGTTTGAACGGTGGACCATACCCGTGGGCTTTGCTCACGGGTATTTTTATCCCCAGGGTTGGGTCTTGCTATTCGTTTGCGTTCGCGGTATGGTGCCCTTACCTATGCTACTTTCCGCTTTCGCGTTGATTTTGAAGAATTTGAAGCTCACCCTCGTGGTGGAAGGTTTTGCGCGAGCCACATAGCATCCCAAGGACCTCGAACGCAAACGCCTTCCACCACGGGAGGCGTTTTGGTTTGGGGACCTCTGCAAAAGTCGCTTTCGTGGCGAGAGTTCCAAATTTCGAAGCGAAAAATCGGAAATGCGACGATGTTTATCGGCAAGATAAGCGGAGGAGCAGTTGCGATTTTGCAG
>CAYJVS010000041.1:0-8820 GCA_964373635.1 uncultured Gammaproteobacteria bacterium | reverse complement strand
GGGTCCAGGATCGGGATTCCCGCCCCGTTAGACAATGGACGCGTGAAGTTCCCAAGCAACCTCGGCAATCAAGATAGGTAGGACAGAGTTTAACCCTTGTTGAACGGGGTTTACCCCGTACTTGATACGGGGCGGGAATGACAAATGAACGGGTAAAATTGATCAAACGCGTACGTCCTATCAATGTTCTTTTTTTATCCAGATGCTCCCGCCGGCACCTTGGAGACAGCGCGGCATAAAACGACAAAACTTTTCAGCGTACTGTTGCATGAGCCAGTTGGTAAAAAAAACGGCCGAGAAAGCGGAATTATACTGGAGGAAAGCGCGCAGGACATAGGCTTCGTTCCAGGCTCGTCCTTCGTAAACCCACTCTTTGGGATACTCAAAGGGATACAAGATGTCGTGGAAGTGAATGAGCACACCCTGTTGGAGTCGGGGCAGCATGTTGAAAAAAATGTGGTTGACGTCGCTGTGAATTTTACTCACATGGCTGGAATCAATCATGAGCATATCGCCGGCAGCGAGCTGGTCAAAAATTTTTAGGTCAACGTCCTGCAGGTTTTTGGTCACGATGGTGAGGCGTTGTTCGTCGCCCGGTTTGAGAAGCATGCGCAGCCGTTCCGGATGAGGGTCAATGCAGGTGCATGTTATGTTCCCATGGAAAAACTGGTCATTGGTATCGAGGATGACCGCGGTGGAAAATCCCGAACCCACATCAATGATTCGTTTGGGTTGGACATGGCGCAGGAGGCAAAAAAGGATGATGGCATCGGTATAGGAATACCACGGGTTGTCAACGTAGTAGCGGAGGTGCGCTCGTCGCTCGGCATTCCAGGGTACCTCAGGATAGTAGGGAATCAGCTGTTCCAGGAGAGCGAGCTGTTGCGCGAGGTTAAGGTTAACGCCGGGAAGCTCCGGTGGATGATTGGCGTAGATTTCTTTTTCGTGGCGTTTGATGTCCGCGATGTCGGGCAGCGGCGAGTGATAGTGGCCGTGGATATTCCACCGTCGCCATTTCCACCGGTCATACTGGCGAAGCAGAGTTTGCGTCAACCCGTTGACGTTGGCGGTCTGGCGGATCGCGATTTTTATTTCCTGGGTTAATTTTTTTCCCCAGCGGATCATAAATAGGACTTACGGGTTTGATCGATTTTCTCCGTCATTTTATCATTCCCGCCCCGTAACCAGTACGGGGTAAACTCCAGCGGGAATCCCGATCCTGGCCGAGTCCAGGCGTCATCCTGGCCGAGTCCAGGCGTCATCCTGGCCGAGTCCAGGATCTCGCGCATGGATTGGCCTGGATTCCGGCTCCGGGGCCGGAATGACACCAAGCGCGTAACTCCTAATTTGGTTATTGGGAATTGTTTGGAATTTGGTGCTTGGATATTGGTGCTTCCCATCTAATACGCCCCGCGGCCAAAAATAATCAGGGGGATGGTGCGCAGCAGAATGGTGCAATCCAGGAACAGCGACTGATTGTGGACGTAGTAGAAGTCGTATTCAAGGTTTTCGTGCAGCGGCAGGTCTTTGCGGCCGAGAATTTGCCATAATCCGGTGAGGCCGGGTTTAACCGCCAACCGCTGGCGTTCCCAGTCTTCGTATTGCGCCACCACGAACGGCATCTCCGGCCGGGGCCCCACCAGGCTCATCTCGCCCTTAACGACGTTCCAAAGCTGCGGCAGTTCATCCAGGCTCCAGCGCCGCAAGACGCGACCGACGCGGGTCACCCGTTCATCCGTGGGCGAACGCGGGGCCCACGCGGCAGCCGTTGCCTCGTTGCTCATGGTGCGGAATTTGTAGAGCGTAAACTCACGGCCATGTTTGCCGACCCGTGGCTGCTTCAGCAGCGCCGGTCCGCGGGAGTCCAGTTTGATCGCCAGCGCGATCAGTCCCCAGAGCGGCAGCGAGAGCAAGAGCGCCGCGGCGCCGAAAACCAGGTCCATGGCCCGCTTGGTCGCGCGGTACGCCAACCCGGGTTGGGTTTTTTTCAGGTCCAGCGACGGAATGGCGTCAAGATCGTGGGGAAGCGCAATGACGTTTAAGCGGGGAAAGATGTTGGCGGTAATGCGGAATTCCACGGTGCGGTTCGCGCACCGGTTTACCAGCCGCAAAATTTCCCGATAGGGCAAGGCGGGGTCAGCGCAGTAGACTTGGCCGATGCCGTGGTGTTGCACCAGCTCCGGGAGCTCCTCGATTGTTCCGATGGTTTCCGATCCGTTCGTGGGCGCGCCAACGGATCCAACCACGTGGTAGCCGTGCCGGCGATACGGCGCCAGTTGCTGGGCAATCAGTTTGGCCGGCCGGCCGGTGCCGATGATGCAGACGCGCGTGTGCACCGCGCTGGCCGGAGCGCGTTTGAGGGTGAACCATCCGATTAACCCCCGAACCGCGATGGTACACGCCGCGGTCGCGATCCCCAACAACACCACGATCAGGCGGGAGTAATCGTATTTGACAAAGTACGATCCGGCCGCGATCAAGAGCACCCAGAGGACCACGGCCTGGGTAACCGCCAAGGCCTCGCGTCCGAACGTCGCCCGTTGCCGCGGATGGTAGAGGCCGCGCAGGCGAAAGATGGCCACGAGCAGGATAACGGCGAACGGCAGCGCGGTCAGGTAAACGCCGATGGGCTGCTGAATGGTGTCCAATGCCGTCCGCAGCGGGCCGGTATTGCGCAGCGCGTAGGCGACAAAAAAAGCGAGAACCGCGGCGACCACGTCTCCGGTAACCAGGAGCCATTTCATAGCACCTGGTCAGTATACGCTTTCGTCTCCAGTCCCGCCAAATCCTGACGGACCCCTTCGAGCGCGGCGGTGAGCGTCCGGCCCATCGCGTCCAGGGAGTAGCGGGCGTGGATCAACCGCAAGCCGTTGGCGGAAAGTCGTTGCCGTAACTCGGCGTCAGACAGCAGCCGGACCGTTTGGCGGGCGAAACTTTCGGCATCGTCGGCCACCAGCGCGTGTTGTTCCGGTTCGGCCTCCAGTCCCTCAAGCCCCTTGGCGGTGGTGACGACCGGCCGTCCCATGGCCCAGGCTTGGAGGATTTTGTTGCGCGTGCCCACGCCGGTTTTCATCGGGCAGACGATGACCCGCGCGGCCGCAATCTGTTCACGCAAGTCGGCGACTTCTCCCATGACCGCGACGCGGGGGCCGGCAAGGCGGCGGACTTTAGTCGTGGGATGGGGCCCCACGATGAACAGTTGAACGTCAGGGATTTGGTTGGCGATGAGAGGGAGAATTTTGGTCACCAACCATTCCGCCGCCTGGGTGTTGACGAATTTGTCCATCAGGCCGGAAAACAGCAGGCGATGCGGTTCCGACGGAGTGGATGCGGGGTGAAATTCCTCGGTATCCACGCCGTTGGGGATGACCAAAAGTCGCGTCGCCGGCGGGGCCAATCGTCGCAGATAATCGGCATCCAGCGGCGAACAGACGACCCAATGGCGGAAGCGGCGTAACATGGTTCGTTCGTACCAGCGGTATTTCACCGCTTCTTCAAAAAACAACGGTTTTTGAAACCAGGGCGCATGGCTTGCGGCTTGGGTATAGTACCAGCTCATGGCGTCAGTCGTGTCCAGCACGCATGGCACCCGCGCGTTCGCGGGCACGTACTGCGCGCTCCGCAGGCGTTTGATGTAGACCAGGTCAATCGGCAGCCTTTGGAGCAGGTCTTGGACGACTCGGTTGATTCGTTGGTCGCGGCAGTAGGCCACCTCCAGGGGCACGGGCATCGGCAGAGCGGCCAGGCAGGCGAGCAGCGACCGCCATTGCGGCCGGTAGATGACGTTGACTTCGCGGCAGTAGCGTTGCAGCGCGGCGGCATTGTAGTGGCGCGCGTTGGTGATGGCAACCAAAAAAATCGTATGCGCGCGGCTCAAACATTTGATCAAGTTGAGCGCGCGAATGCGGTGGAACGGCGAGGGCGGCTGCGGCGCGGTGATGAAGAGGATGTTCACTAGGGTTGTTGGTTACGCGAGTTTTAGACGGGCGGTTTGTTCAAGAGCATCCGGTAGAGTGTTTCGGTTTTTCGGACCATCGCGGAGGCGGTAAACTCGGAAACCGCGGCCTGGCCGCGGGTGCCAAACCGTTGCCGGAGGTCCGGGTCGTTGGTCAGTCGTTCCAGCGCCTGCTGTAAGGCGGTCGTGTCCCCAGGAGGTACCACCAAACCGTTCTCGTTGTTTTTGATAATGTCTTGGCTACCGCCGCCGGTGGCAATGACTGCCAGTCCGGCTGCCATAGCGTCGAGCAGGGCGTACGATAGCCCTTCGTAGCGAGAAGACATAACGAACACGTCGAATGAAAATTGGAGTTCGGTCGCGTCAGGTCGAAACCCGGCGAAGGTGACCTGTGGGCTGATGCGAGCGGCGGCGCAGGCCCGTTCGACGGCGGCGCGGAGCGGGCCGTCGCCGATGACCACCAACCGACGCCGCGGGTTGATTTTCAGCACCGGGGTGGCCGCGGCAATGAGACCGAGCGGGTCTTTTTGGTAGCTCAAACGGGTGACTGTGCCAATGACGATGGCGTCGGGGCGGAGGTTGAGGGCACGGCGCGCGAGCTCTCGATTGCCGCGGACGCGATTGGAGTCGATGCCGTTGGGGATGACGGTCAGCTTTTCAGACGGCGCGATGCGGTAGCGCTGCGCCATCTGACGTTCGCAGTTCGAGACGCAGACGATGGCTGCAGTGCAGCGCGCCGCCCACCGCTCGAACCAGAGGTGCGCCTTGGCCCAGAACCGATGGCCGGTGGCGAGGAATGGCCAAGCGTTCGGCGTGTACACCACTACGGGGGCGTGAGCGGCTGCAGCGGCGACGCGGCCGAGCATGCCGCCGATCCCGCCGTGGACATGGATGATGTCGAAGTGGTGCTGGCGCAGCAGGCGGGTCAGTTGCCGCACCGCGCGGAAGTTGACGGCGACTCGTTCCGCTCGGTCCATCGGCACCTCATAGCGAGGGATGCCGGTGCGGTCACAGAGGCGAAGTGTTGCGCTGAAAAGGTCGTCCGCGCGCCGAAGCGAGTAGCAGAGCGCGGGCTGGAATACGCTCCGGTCCGCATCGCGCAAAAGATCGGTCACATGGCGCCGCGTGCCACCCGTTGTTCCCTCCAGGATGTGGAGGATGTTTATGGCAGCGTTTGTGGGCGTATGAGTTGTACGATTGATTGTATCGCACCCGCCATATCACGAGAACGAATTTTTCTCATCATCTGGCGGCACCACATCAGCCGGTGGAACCTGCGCTTGAATGCATGAGAGAATTCGTGCTGATGCTGTAGAAAATATCGGGTGACCACGCTACTCATGCATTGCGAAATGCGTTGCCGATCGGCGTTCCGGCGGGCGCGTTGCCGGTCGTATTGAACGAGTGGTTCATGCAAGTAACTGAAGCGGTAGTGGCGCAACAGCCGGAGCCAAAGATCGTAATCCTCGCACACCGATACGTTCTCGTCGAAACCGCCGACGGATTCGATACTTTGTTTGCTCAGCAGAAAGCTGTGAATCGGCGGATTGCAACGATAGAATACTGCTTCAAATGATACGCGCGGCGGGGCTACCCGGAAGAACAGCCGTTGGCGGTTGCCCGTTACCAGGTAGCTATTGCAGCATGATACCTCGCAGTCGCTGCCCATGAGATGCTTGAGGTGTCGCTCTAACCGCGTGGGTAACAGTTCGTCATCGTCATCGCAGAACGTAACGTATGTTCCTCTCGCTCTGCGTAACCCGTGGTTGCGGGCGGCGGAACGGCCAGCGTGCGGCCTGGCGCAATAGGTAAAGCGTTGGTCGCCGATTGCCTCGACCATGTTGCGTGCGGCGTCGGCGCCACCGTCGTTGACGACGATCACTTCAAAGTCGGAGTAGGTTTGGCCGCGAATGCTTTCCAGCGTTGTCCGCAGTCGTTCCGGCCGGTTGTAGGTGGGCACGATGACCGATACCTTCGGGTGCATATTTTTGTTCAGTGGGGGTAGCATCGATCGGCCAGCCGTACCAGTGGCGGCGCAGCAAGGATTCGTTTCACCTGCCGCCGCACCCGGAACATTAATTCGTACCACCGCCGGCGCCATGAGCCGACTAGCCTGGTTTTCCCCGTGCCGCGTTCGTCCAAAGCCTCGCGGAGCAGGGGATCATAGGGATTAATGCGAAAGGCTTGGATAACGATGCGGTGTCCTTGCGGTCCCTGGCGCATGTGTTTCTCGAGGTACCTTTGACGGAGCGTTGCGGTCGCATCCCGCTGCGCGCGGGGGTGGGCTTGGGACACGCCGCCAGCCGTACGCCGCCATCGCGTCAGGTAGGCCGGGATGTTGGCCGCTGGGAAACGCTCCAGGATGCGGAGCCATAGGTCATAGTCCTCGGCATGGGGAAAGCGGTTTCGGTACGGTCCGACGGCGTCAATAATGCGTCGGCGAAACATCACCGTGCTATGGATGAACTGGTTGCCGAGGAGCATGCAGGCGCGAATCGTTTCGTCGCGCGTGGGCAAGCGCACCCGTCTGACGGTTCGACCCTCAGCATCAATAACCTCCGCCCAGCTCCCGATTAAGGCGAGGCGGGGATCGCGATTCAGCCGTTCAACCTGCCGCGTCAGTCGAGCGGGCGCGGCAATGTCGTCGGCGTCAATCCTGGCGATATATTCACCTCGCGCGCGCGCCAGGCCGGCGTTCAGCGCGGCTACAATACCTTGGTTTTTGGCATGCGTGAGAATGGCAATGCGGTCGTCCCGCCGCGCGTATTGGTTGAGCATAGCCGCGCTGCCGTCGCGCGAACCGTCGTTGATGGCGATGCATTCAAAATCATCAAACTCCTGTTGGAGTACGCTGGCCAGTGACTGCGCCAGAAATCGTTCGCCGTTGTAGACCGGCAGGATGACGGTGACGCGCGGAACTTCCATAGGGTTTGTTAGCGGGTGATCCAGCTTGACGGTATGATATCGCGGGAATCCAGCCGTTGATCGTTAAACCAGCGCCGCGGTGCTATCACTATTTTATCTCGGTTTGGCGCCAGCCATGCTCCCCACCAACTGAAAGTACTGTTCGCGATGATATGATGGCGGCAGTGGCTCATCAGGCGCAGATCCTCATGGTCGCGCGACCCTTGGTTATGATCAATAAAGAACACCGGGCTGGTAAAGTGTAGATTTTTTCTTGTCCAGGGTATGTCGTCGGAAAAAACAAAAAAGTTCGGATGTTTGATTTTTTGTTGTAGCCAGGCGATGGACTGGTGATAGTATGCGGGCGCGCAGGTTCCATGCACCTTGGCTACGATCGGGTTGGCGACGTAATCGCCGCGGCGAATATGCACGCTGACGGAGTTACAGCCAGTGATGTGGTGTAAAATTGCCCGGTTCATCTCATCTGGTTCGCGCTTGAATGTGAAATCACGTTGAATAATTTCGCGTAGATCGGAAAAATATTTTTCGCTTTGCCAATATCCTTCCAGATAGGCATTATCGGGGACCTTCAATATCTTGGGGTCAAAGTGGAAATGGCGTTCGACCACATGATGCTGTCGGCGATTGGACGTGACGGGTGCCGTTAGTTTCGACTCCACTTTTTCAATCCGGTTCGGTTTTGTTACTTTTATTTTTCTTATTTCTTGATCGGTGGCGAAATTTTCTTGGAGGGTGAAAAGGTGCAGCTGATACTCCCAAGGAGTTATCCCTTCACGATTTTTATATCCCGTCGTATCGAGTTTGAGCGGTGCGTTATTCCGGAACGCCACGCCCCGGCCAGCCGCGTACTGGAACATTTGGTTGCCCAGCCCACCGATGATTTTAGTGATGATCATACCAAGCCGGAACGGATAGGCCCGACCTCAACATTGTGGTTACGCGTGAGCCGATTGATTATCCCGACGATTACCGCCTCGATGGGGGTATGGCGCGAGCATTCTTCGCTGGCGGAGGGAGAAGTGTTGGGACCGTCAAGCAGGCAATCGGAGCCGGTAGAAATTCTGCTGGCTTGTCCGGCATCCCCACGGGCTCAGATTGCTTTAATTTTCTGCACCAGCTCTTCTATCGTTTGCCGATTGAGTCGCCTGACGTCTTCCAAATCGACGTCAAATATGTTGTCGCGGTCAGAAAATCGTTTGATATATCGCTGATAGCGCGTGTTGTTGATACCCGCTTCACAGTAGGGCGTGGTCCCGGACATGAGCGCTTCCAAGAACTTAGCCTTGGTGTAGTGTGTTATCGACCGCAGATCTTCACTCAGGCCGGAACTGAAGATAATCGCGCCCTTATACCGTGCGACTCTTCGGTACAGTTTTCTGAGCGAACCCGTTTTTAAATGACGAAATATGATGTCCGTTTTCCGGCCACATTGCAAATGTCCGAAGTAACAAAATTCATTATTTTTCATCGTTGCCTTGACTGCCGGAAATAAATCTTCATTCACAAAATCGTCGATATATTGCGTTTTGGCAAACCGATTTTCGTATTGGCGGTCAAATACGAAGACCGTATCGATACACCCATGGCGGATGAAATTGTCGATTCTTGGGAAATTGGCCGGATCATGAGTCAAGACAAACACCTTGATTCCCTGCAGGTGTAACGCGCGTATTTGATCGATCTGCGCGTCGAGGCTGGAACAAAAATCTAACAGAGCGATATGCGTGGTGTCACGTTTCGGTCGGT
The DNA here is from genome assembly GCA_964373635.1 of uncultured Gammaproteobacteria bacterium. Classification (GTDB taxonomy): domain Bacteria; phylum Patescibacteriota; class Patescibacteriia; order Buchananbacterales; family GWA2-38-13; genus VMFR01. Next base: position 194 of record CAYJVS010000041.1, on the reverse strand, counting down.
AGAAATTACCGCGGTAAGAATGAAAATGTTTTGCCACCGTCAAAAAGAAATGGTTGTGGTTGAAGCAGGCGGCGGCGCGACCCATGGCAGGGTAATGGCATAATATCTTCATACCGATTACAATACTTAGTAGCTACCGTTTCACCGCTATGTTCATGATTTTGTTCGGGAGGCTGGGCCAAGTCGTTGTCCTT
>CAYJVS010000040.1:0-9189 GCA_964373635.1 uncultured Gammaproteobacteria bacterium | reverse complement strand
TTGCGATTTTTCGCTTCGAAATTTGGAACTCTCGCTACGAAAGCGAGTTTTGCAGTGGTCCCTAACGCAATGTATCTGTCTATGGACGACGCGCGACCGGTTAAAATTTCACCGCCGCCGTGGATGATGGGGGTGGCGACGGCGGTGGCGCTCTTTGTGATCTTATTTTTAGCCGTCCTGACGCGCAACCTCTGGCGGCAGCACGCCTTCATCGGGCGGACAAGTCTTGCGCCCTACACCATCACCATCAGCGGCGAGGGCAAAGTCACCGCGATTCCGGACGTGGCCGTGGTAAGTTTGGGCGCGCAAACGGAACGCAAAAACGTCGCGGACGCCCAGCGCGAAAACACCCGCGTGATGAACGCTCTGCGCGAGCGCTTGACCACGTTGGCGATCCCGGCCGAAGACATTGCCACCAGTCAGTACCAGGTCTACCCGCAGTACGATTGGGGGAACGGCAAACCAACGCTCCGCGGCTATCAGGTGGTCCAACAACTGACGGTGAAAATTCGCGATTTTGAAAAGATTTCGCCGGTCTTGGGGGCGGTCGGGGAATTGGGCCTGAACCAAGTCAGCGGCTTGCAGTTCACCATTGACGATCCGGAGACCTACCGGCAGCAGGCGCGGATTTCAGCGCTCCAGCAAGCCAAGCGCAAAGCCCAAGCTTTGGCCCAAGTTGCCGGAGTGCGCCTCGGCCGTTTGGTGACGTTTACCGAATCCGGGTCCGGGCCGCCGCCGGTCATGCCGTACTTTGCCAAGGAGGCGGTGCTGGAAGGCCGGGGCGGGGGCGCGCCGTTCCCGGTGGTTGAGCCGGGCAGCCAGGAGGTCGTGGTGAGCGTTACGGTGAGTTATGAACTGGAGTAGTGTCCATGAAAACAGGTGATGCCATTGCCACGGTTTGTGGCCGCGAGATTTTTGACTCGCGCGGCGAACCCACGCTCGCGGTAACGGTGGAGCTGAAGGACGGGACGCGGGCCACGGCTGCCGTACCCAGCGGCAAATCCGTTGGTTTGGGAGAAGCGCGCGAGTTGCGTGACGGCGGCTCACGCCGCTTTGTTGGCCGCGGGGTGCGCCAGGCGTTGGCCAACGTCCGCGGGCCATTGTATCGCGCTGTTCGCGGCGTATCGGCTACGGCCCAGGCCGAGGTTGACCGCCGGCTCAACGCGGCCGACGGCACGCCGGACAAATCGCGGCTGGGCGCGAACGCGATCGTGGGGGTTTCTTTGGCCGTCACCCGGGCCGCGGCTGGCTTCCGGCGGCAATCCCTCTATCGGTACCTGCGGCAAACATTTTTTAGCGCGACGCGCGGCTGGCGGCTGCCCACGCCGATGTGCAATGTGCTGAACGGCGGCCTGCATGCCGGCGGGAATCTTGATGTGCAAGAATTTTTGCTGCTGCCGCGGCAACGCGCGGTGGCGGAACAGCTGCGGTGCGTGGCGGAAATTTCGGGCAAACTGCGGCAGCTCTTGCGCCAACGCCGCCTGACCGCGTTGGTGGGCGACGAGGGTGGGGTTGCCCCGAGGCTGGCAACCAATGAGGCGGCGTTCCAACTCCTGGCGTCGGCGGTGCGGCAGGCTGGCTACCAGCTCTCCCGCGACGTTCGGTTGGGCGTGGATGTTGCCGCATCAGAATTATATACGCGGGGGAAATACCGGCTGCAGCATCCGCGGGCGGTCCTGACGCCAGCGGGCATGGTTTTGCGCTTGCGTTCGTGGGCGCGGCGGTTTTCGCTCGCGACGATTGAAGATGGACTGGCGGAAACTGACTGGGCGGGGTGGCGCGCGTTGACGCAAGCGGTCGGGGATTCCGTTCGGCTGGTTGGCGATGACGTGTTTGTCACCAACCGGCGGCGGTTGCTGCGCGGGATCAACGAGCGCGTGGCCAACGCGATTGTGATTAAGCCCAACCAGGTGGGGACGCTTTCGGAAACCGTGGCCGCCATGCGACTGGCCCGGCAGCACCGGTACGCGCTGGTCGTTTCCCATCGCTCGGGCGAGACCAACGACGATTTCATTGTTGATTTGGCGGTCGCCGCCAACGCCGAGTACCTAAAGGCCGGCGCGGTCTGCCGGGGCGAGCGGGTGGCCAAATGGAACCGGCTGCTGGAAATTGCCGACGAGATCGCGGCGGCCGCGTAAGCCTATGGTGGTCAAATCACCGACATCGGGAAGTCGCGTCAGGCCAGTGGTGCTGGTGATTTTGGATGGCTGGGGAATCGCCCGGCCCAACCGCGGCAACGCGGTCACCCGGGCCAAAACGCCGGTGTTGCACAACCTGATGCGGTGCTACCCGCATACGCGGCTGGACGCGTCCGGTCCGGCCGTTGGTCTGCCCGAGGGTCAGCCGGGCAATTCCGAAGCCGGGCATTTGAATCTTGGGGCCGGACGCGTGGTGCTGCAAGACGTGGTCAAAATCACCCGGGAAATCAGCACCGGCGCGTTTTTCCGCAACGCCGCATTTGTGGCCGCGATTCGCCACGTCAAGCGCCGGCGGTCAGCCCTTCATTTGATGGGCTTGCTTAGCCGCGAGGGGAGCGCGCACGCGTGTCCTGACCATTTAACCGCGCTCTTAGTGCTGGCCCGCCGTCATCGGGTCAAGCGCGTTTTTTTGCACCTATTCACTGACGGACGCGATTCGCCCACCCACGCCGCGTTGAAACTCATGTCGGCGTTGGAGCGCGGGCTGGAGACGGAACGGGTGGCGACCGTGATGGGCCGGTTTTACGCCATGGACCGCAAGAAAGATTGGCGCCGGACCCAGGCCGCCTACGAGGCCATCGTTTCCGGCGGGGGCAAACGCGCGGACAGTCCCCAAGCCGCCATCACCGAGGCCTACAACCGCGACGAGACCGATGAATTCATCCCGCCCTACGTGATCCACCACGGCGGCCGGCCGGTGGCCACCGTCCGCGACGGGGATGCGGTGATTTTTTACAACCTGCGGTCGGATCGCGCGCGGCAACTGACCAAGGCCTTGGTCCAAGAGCGCTTCGAGGCGTTAAATCCGGGCAGTTTTCGCCGGAGCCGGGCGGTGCGGGATCTGGCGTTCGCGGCGATGACGGATTTTGGACCGGATTTGGGCCGAATTCACACCGCCTACGTCAGCGAGGACGTGCCCGACAGTTTGCCGCGGGTGCTGGCCGGGCGGCGGCAGCTCTACGTGGCCGAGACGGAAAAGTACGCCCACGTCACCTTCTTTTTCAACGGCGGATTTGCCGATGCCGTGGGCGGCGAAGAACGGTTGAGAATTGATTCGCCGGACGTGCGCTCGTACGCCGACCAACCCGAGATGTCGGCCGCCGAAGTCACCGAGCAGGTGGTCTGGGCGGTGCCGCGGTACGATTTCATTACCGTCAATCTCGCCAATCCGGACATGGTCGGGCATACCGGCAATCTGGCCGCGGGCATCCGGGCCGTCGAGTTTGTCGATCGGTGCGTCGGGCGGATTGCCGCGGCGGTCATCAGGCGGCGCGGAACCATGCTGGTCACCGCGGACCACGGCAACGTGGAAGAAATGATTAACCTGAAAACCGGCGAGGTGGATACCGAGCACAGCACCAATCCGGTGCCGTTCCTGCTCGTCACGCCCAAACGGCATCGGCTCAAGTCCGGGCGGTTTCCCTTGGCATCCATCGCCCCCACCATCTGCCAACTCCTCCATATCACCCCGCCGGCGGTCATGACCGGCACGAGTCTCTTGGCGGAGCGGTGAACCCCGATTGATGGTCATAGTCTTAGGTCTTGGCGGCGAGTTTGGTCAGTAGTCTTGGTCATAAGGTTAGCGGATCGGTTGGGTGGGAATTGGACCCACGACCATGACCAATGACCTAACCCGCTGCCATGGCCTTTAACCTCGGTCAATAAGTCATGACGGGCCCAAACACCCTCCCCGAGGCCGTCCGACGTTTCGGCGGATCATGGGTGGCTAATTATTTACGCTGATCATGCCGCGTTTTCGACCCGTCGTGTTAGTCGTGCTCGATGGCTGGGGCGTCGCGCCGCCGTCGCCCACGAACGCGATTTCCCAGGCCGCGACGCCCGTGATGGACCGCCTGATTGCCGAGTACCCGGTGCGCACCTTGCAGGCCTCCGGCGAGGCGGTCGGGTTGCTCTGGGGCGAAGCCGGCAATTCGGAAGTTGGCCATCTGGCCATGGGGACGGGGAAAATCCTTTATCAGAACCTGCCCAAGATTCACCGCGAAATCAGTCAGGGAACGTTTGGCCGCACCCCCGCGTTCCAGGCGGCATTTCAACACCTGGCACAACGACCCGGCGCGAAGCTGCACCTGGTGGGCTTGGTTTCCAGCGGCGGGGTGCACAGCCACCAAGATCACCTCTGGGCGTTACTCGAATGTTGCCACCAACGGGGGGTGGCGCCGTACCTGCACGTGATCTTGGACGGCCGCGACACCGCCCGCGATGCCGGCGCGGGATTTGTCGCGGAGCTCCAGGAGCGTTTAGCCGATGCCGGCGGCCGCATCGCCACGATTGCCGGCCGGTTTTACGCCATGGACCGCGATCACCATTGGGAGCGGATTGAACGCGCCTACCGCGCGATGGTCGAGGGGGTGGGCCCAACCGCGGCGGCCGACGATCCGGTGGGGGCGGTGCGCGCCAGCTACGCCCGCGGCACCTATGACGAGGAATTCCCCCCGACGGTATTGCTGGATGGCGGAAATCCTGTTGCCCGCGTGGCCGACCATGATGCGGTGATTTTTTTTAATTTCCGCGCCGACCGCGCGCGCGAGCTGACCGCCAGTATCGGGCTGCCCGGGTTTGACAAGTTTAGTCGGTCCTGCCCGCGCGGTCTGTTCGTGGTCACCATGACCGCGTATGACCGGAGTTTTCCCGTGACGGTCGCGTTTCCGGTCACGGAAGTCAAAACGACGGTCGCCGAGGTGATCGCCACGGCCGGCTGGCGGCAACTCCACGTCGCCGAAACGGAAAAGTACGCCCACGTCACCTTTTTTTTCAACGGCGGGCGGGAACTTGCCTTCCCCGGCGAGGATCGCGTCTTAGTGCCGTCGCTGAACGTGGCGAGTTTTGCCGCCACTCCCGCCATGAGCGCGTACCCGTTGACCGAGCAACTCCTCAAGCGTTTGCGCGACCCCGGGTACGATTTCGCCATCGTCAACTTCGCCAATCCGGACATGGTGGGACACACCGGCGACATCCCCGCGACGATTGCCGCGATTGAAGCGGTGGACGCTTGCCTGGGGAAAATTTGTCCGGCGGTGCTTGCGCTGGGCGGGGCGCTCGTCATCACCGCCGACCACGGTAACGCCGAGGAACTCGTCAGCCTCCGCACCGGCGAGATCAACAAACAGCACAGTGCCAACCCCGTGCCCTTGGTGCTGGTAGCCGCCGAGTTCGCCGGGCAATCCACTCCCAACGCGCCCGACGCGGTCAGCCGGGACCTGTCGCTCGTTGTCCCCTCGGGGGTGCTCGCGGACATCGGGCCCACGGTGCTCCGTCTACTTGATCTTCCGATCCCCAAGGTCATGACCGGGCGCCCCTTGGTGTAGGGGTTCTTCCGGCTTTTCCGTGGGTACGACAAGGGTCCTGAGCGGTTCATCGGCCCCCTCCCTTAAGGTAAGGGAGGGAGGGGGTGGGTTATGCAGCGTGCTTGACCGCCATGGTTTTGGCGAATTCCAGCGTTTTTTGCCTCAAACTCATAACTCCCCTTCGTCCCCTCGTACCCTAAGAGGGGAATCCGGCGCGAACCTCGCGTTGTAAGGGACGGTGTAGTACCCACACCAATGCCGGAAGAGCCGGTGTAGGCTTGCGGCAGCGGCGGAATTTACGTAGGATGGGGGAGCAATGCACCTCCATATTTTTGTGTTATGGCGACACCGCGCGTGACCGTGGTCATGGTGGCCTGGAATTCGGCATTTTTTTTGCCCGAGTGTTTGTTGGCGTTGCGCGCCCACGCCGGTCTTCCTTACTTTTTGCAAGTGGTGGATAATGCCTCCAGCGACGGCAGCGTGGGAATTGTCCGTGAGCTGGCACCCGATGCCCGCGTTTTGTCCAACGTCAAAAATGTGGGATTTTGTCGCGCCGTCAACCAGGGCATCAAATTGGCCCGTACCGACTATGTCCTGCTGTTGACGTCGGACGTCGCGCTGCGGGAGGGGTGCCTGGCCGCGTTGGTGGCGTTTGCCGACCAACATCTTGATGCCGGAAGCTGCGGGCCGGTGCTGGTGCGCCGCGCGCCGGAGCAATTTGTGGCCGCGGACGCCCATCAACCGCCAATCGCGGCGCGCCGCGTGGATTCCCTCGGGATGCGGTTGAATCGGCGGCGGATCGGGTATAACCTCGCCGAGGGCTCACCGTTGGAATCGGCGCCGTCACGGCCCGTGGAAGTTTTTGGTTGCAGCGGGGCTTGCGTGCTCTACCGGCGGCGCGCGCTTGAGACCGTCGCCCTGGACGGCGAATTTTTGGATGAGGATTTTTTCACCTACAAGGAAGACGTGGATTTGGCCTGGCGCCTGCGGTTGGCCGGGTTCTCCGCCTGGTGCGTGCCAACGGCTCTCGCCGATCACGTCCGGCGGCTGCGGCAACCGCGGGGGAGCTGGCGTGACCGATTACGGCAACGGCGGGCCGTGCCGCGCCGGTTGCGCCAGCTGTCGTTTAAAAACCAGCAGCTGATGCTGGTTAAAAACGAGCAATGGCCCAATATGCTTTGGGATTTGCCGTGGTTGACGTTGCGGTGGGGTGAGTGGTTGCTCTTGAGCCTGACGCTGGAACCGTTTTTATGGCGGACGCTGCCGACGCTGGTGCGCCAATTGCCCGCGGCGTGGCGCAAGCGCGGCATCATTCAGCGCCACGCTAAAGTCACGCCGGCCCAAATTCGGCGGTGGTTCACCCAAGAGTAAAAGGCAAAAATCAAAATTCAAAATTACGGAGTCCCGCTCCGCAGGATGGAAGAGGTACCTCATTTTTGCATTTTGATTGTTGCATTTTTCTTTTACCATGGTGGATCTCTCCATCATCATCTTAAATTACCGCCAGCGGAATTTGGTGCGCCAGTGCCTGCGGGGGATTCTGTTGAGTCAACCGCGCGTCAGCTACGAGGTTTGGGTGGTGGATAACGCATCCGGCGACGGGTGCCTGGAGATGGTCGCCGATTTTTTCCCTTGGGTGCAGCGGATCAGCAGTCCGGTCAACCGCGGGTTTTCCGCCGGCATGAACCTCGGCCTGCGCCGGGCGCGGGGTGCGGCGGTGATGCTGCTGAACCCGGACATTGCGCTGTTCCCGGGCCAGGTTGACGCGCTTTGGGAGTTTTTACAGGCGCACCCCCGGGCGGGCGTGGTGGGGCCGCGGCTGCTGCACCCGGATGGAAGCATCCAGGCGTCGTGCCGGCGGTTTCCGCGACTTTTTACGCCGGTCTACCGCCGCACCGTCTTGGGGCGTTTGCCCACCATGCGGCAACGGCTGGACTGGTTTTTGATGCGTGATGACGATCACCGCGCGGCCCGGCCCGTGGACTGGTTGATTGGCGCGTGTTTACTGGCGCGGCGGCAGACCTTGGCGGACGCGGGAGCGTTCGATGAGCGTTTCTTTCTCTACTTTGAAGATTTGGATTTTTGCCGCCGGGCGTGGGACGCGGGTTGGGAAGTGTGGTACGCGCCCCACGTCGCGCCCGTCCACTACTACCACCGCCAGTCCGCTGAACACCGCGGCCTCACGGCATTGCTCTACCGCCCGGGCCGCCACCATCTTAGATCCGCCCTGCGCTACTACCGCAAGTATTTCCGCCAACCTTTGCCCCAGGCCAGCCCCTCTGGACATGGACTCAACGCGGGCGTACAGTGAGGGGGCTGGATTTAACTTGATTTAGGAAGTAGGTGTTTGCGGTTGTCGCTGATTAGCTTTTTAGCTTCCCAGGGTTTTCCGTTGGTTGCCGATGACCGCCAACCCCGCCTGAGAAGCTACCAGCTACCAGCTCAGAAGCTCGTGACATGTTAATCAAAAAAATCGGCATTGATTTAGGCACTACCAACTGCCTGGTGTACGTGCCGCGGCGGGGGATTGTCATCAACGAGCCGTCGGTGGTGGCGATTTCTATCGTGGACAAACGGATTTTAACCGTGGGACAAGAAGCCAAGGAAATGATCGGGAGAACCCCGGACACCATCGTGGCGGTGCGGCCGCTCAAGGACGGCGTGATTGCCGACTACAAAACCACGGCGGCGATGATCCGGTACTTCGTGAATAAGGCGCTGGGCGGCGTGCACCTGTTTCGCCCCGAGGTGATGGTGGCCGTGCCCGCCGGCATCACCTCAACCGAACGGCGGGCGGTGATTGACGCGACGCTCGCGGCCGGCGCCAAGGCCGCCTACATCATCAAAGAGCCGATTGTCGCCGCGATTGGCGCGGACGTGCCGATCGGCAACCCCTCCGGCAACATGATCATTGACATCGGCGGCGGCACGGCCGAGATGGCGATTATTTCGCTTGGGGGCATGGTGGCGAGCGCCTCGGTTCGGATCGGGGGCAACAAATTTGACGCGGCGATTATGGAACACGTGCGGCGCAAGTACGGCCTGGCCATCGGCGAACGGACCGCCGAGCGGATAAAAATTGAGATTGGTTCCGCCCTGTACTTGGAGGATCGGCTGACCAAAGAAATCCGCGGCCGCGACATTATCACCGGCTTGCCGCGCACGCTGACCGTCACCTCCGACGACGTGACCGACGCCATTCAGGAAGAGTTGGAAGGCATCATCGCGGCGGTCAAAGACGTGCTGCACCGCACGCCGCCGGAACTGGCCGCCGACATCATTGACAAGGGCATGATTCTTTCCGGCGGGTCGTCGCAACTGCGGCACATTGACCAGCTGTTAAGCCGCGCCACCGGCGTGTCGGCATACGTGGCGGATGAACCGATGCTCTGCGTGGCCAAAGGCACCGGCATCGCGCTGGAGAATTTGGAAAGCTACAAACGCAGCATTCTGGCGATGAAGTGACCTCGCACGTTCGCGGAAGGTGCGAACATGCGGGCCATCCTGAACGGGGTGAAGGATCTCATCCCGAGTCCCGCAAAGCGAGATCGAGGGTGTCAGGAAACGGTGTCAGTGGAGTCAGTCAGAGCACACAAAACGGTGTCAGCACACAAAACGGTGTCAGGGTGTCTGCAAAACGGTGAAAACGGTGTCGACAAAACGGTGTCAGCGACAAAACGGTGTCA
>CAYJVS010000039.1:0-9447 GCA_964373635.1 uncultured Gammaproteobacteria bacterium | reverse complement strand
TCACGAATACACCGCCGCTGCCGGAGGATTTTGTTACCATCAAGCGCCGCAACCGTGGGGAGTAAGGAGCAAATTTTTTCCTCGCAATTCACCATGATGCGCACTGCCCATTGCCTATCCCCACTCTAATTCGCGCGAATAGTTCCATTAGGTTCAGTGATGTGGTATACTGCCACTGGTGATGAGGTTTCCCCGTTTTGCAATTATGCAGGCGCTCGAAAAGATCATTAAAGCGGCTGCGAACCGACGCCGGCTGGCAATCCTTGGGTATTTGCAGCGACACGGCGAGGCGACGGTGGGGGATATTGCCGAAGCGATTCACCTTTCATTCAAGGCGACCTCAAAGCATTTACGCATTCTTTATGCGGTTGACATTGTTGAGCAGGATAAACGCAGTTTGATGGTATATCATACTTTGGCCATACATCAGCATCCAATCATCAAACAAATCTTGTCTTTGCTCTAATTCGCGCGAATAGTTCCATCTCACATAACGACGTTTGCGCATTCATGCGAATGCGCAAACGACAATTATTATTTGGGGTTTCAGAGTTTATGAATTTTAAGGGAGTTATCATTGAAGAAAGCTTAGCCGATAAAACCGTGCTTCAAAAAGTAAAAATTTTACGTACGGAAGTTGAAAAGGTGACGGCAAGGCACAAAACCCCATGGCTACAAGAATGGACGTTACATACTTTTGAAATTCCAGGAGATCGAGCGGATCAGATCGCACATCATTTGAGTTTGTCGCTTGAAAAAAACTGGTACGCTGATTATAAAAACGAAAAATTCCATTACATTGTCTATCGAGGAAAAATCTTTAAAGTAGATGTACCGCATCCAGTGCTTTACCGGGATGCCAAGCACTATGGCATCTCCTTGGGTATTCCGGCGTATCAAGTAGATTTTTCCCCGGACGAAAAAATTAGGTAATGTAGGCAGTATCAAAGTACTGAAAGTAGATATTTTTGTCATGGTTTACCGTCCGTGTTCTCATTCGCGCTCACCCCCGTTAGAGGCCTTCGCATGTTTTACGTTTGCGTATCACGGAGTCATCGTGATGGACATTTCTATGCTCGGTACACCAGTGTCTTACGGAAACGCTTGAGGCAACATCTGAATAGTGAGGTTCGTTCCACAATGCGGCGTGGACAACTCAAGTTGATGTACTATGAATCGCGTCTGGATGATCAAGGCCCCATGCGCGGAAAAAAATATTTGAAAAGTGGGATGGGCAAACGATATCTCGGAAATAGCCTCAAGCGTTTCCTGTCTCTCGCGGGGCGAGCAGGAGAATGGTAAAAAATGAACATTGCGGTTAACGATCCGGTGAAAGATAACCGAGATGAAATCGTTTGAGTCGGCATACTGCGAAATAAGCGCGATTTGCGCCTTCTTTTAACCGAACGCTGGTACCGCGTTCCCGTGGCGCATGCGCCGACGCGGCCGTTTCGGTATCTCGCTTTCTATCAACCTGCCAACTTTGGACGGCAAGGAAAATGTATCCGCTACTACGCCCGGGTTTTACGGTATCAGACGGCCAGAAGAAGCGTCCTCTTGCCTGCCGAATTGCATCACCCCAACGCGCGAGATTACTATTTTCGGATTCGTGTCGGCCGGGTCATGAAACTCCGCCGGCCAATCAAAAAATACAATGCGCCGCCGCATCTCTTTTGGTTTTACCACCGTCCGCCGTTTATTCCACTCCCAGGACATTTTAGGCCTGTACAATGTTGTTCCAACCGAACGGATCATGGCGCATGGTTTGCAACGAGCCGGCATCAACGCCGAGGCCCAATACCATGTCGTCAGCGGCAAAAAGCGCTATTGCTTGGATTTCGCCGTCTTTTGCCCGGGCGGAGCCATTGCCATTGAATGCGACAACGCCAAGGCTCATGCCGGCCGGCGCCAGCGGGAGAGAGATAAAATAAAAAATGCCTTTTTGCGGCGGCGCCGGTTGGTGGTTGTTCGTTTGTCTGACCGCGACGTTATCTCGGATTTGCCTGGCCGCGTGCTCAAGATAAAAAAAGTTGTTCGGGAACTCCGCGGGCTTACGAGGCATGGACGATAAATTTTTTATTTGCGTTCCCATGCGGCCGGCGTACGAGGTACATAACGTCGAATTTAATGAGCAGTTTCGCCAAGCCTATAAGCTGATGGACGAGTCTTCCGTGAACGTCTTTGTGACGGGCCGGGACGGGCAAGTCAACGCTGTTGGATTACTTCCGCGTCACGACCAAAAAGCAAGTCGCGGTGCTGGCGCCCACCGGCGTGGCGGCCCTCAACGCCGATCATGACCGAAGTGGCGCCAGGCACAATATTTTTCGCGGCGGAAGCTTGCCATCGCAACTACTACGCCAAGAATTCGGATCAGCCGTATTGCCAACTCGTCATTTCGCCCCAGCTGGAAAAACTCCGCGAGAAGTTTTCTCCGCAGTTAACGTAAGAAAGGTTTGACGTTTTTTGCGGCGTGAAGTTACATGCTATCATGATCGCCATGGTGCGCTATCTCGCGCGGCGGTGGTTGAGTCGGACGGTGTTTGGCCCGCCGCGGGTGGAACGGGTCTCGGGCCGGTTATTGTCCCAGGTGACGCACGCGGCGTGGGACATTTTTCGCAGTCCGGAGCTGCGGCGGCTGATGACGTTTGAAAAAATTGATCAGACCGAACAGGACCGAATTTTCAACGAACTGGTGGTATGCGGGCTAACACTCGTGCTGTTGAGTTTGGAAACCGTCACCCGCATGGTTGAGGATGACGCGAAGGTATTCACCCAGTCGTTGCGGCAAGATTTATCCATTGCCTACGCCCGCCAGTTGGGGCAGCTGGGCATCGCCAAAAAGTACCAGCGGCTGTGGAATCGGCTGGTCGAGATGCGGTGCGACGAATACCGCGAGGATTGGCTTGAGTACCGCGCGCAATTGCCCGACCCCGAGCACGCCAACCCTTGGCCCAAGGTGATTGCGATTGGCGGCCTGCACCACCTCCGGCGGGGCAAAACCTCACCCCAGGATCCGATGTTTTCCCAACTCATCGCCTGGATCCACCGTCTTGACGCGGCGGTGACTAAAACCATGACACGGGCGCTGATTCGGGTCTAGCGGGCTCGTGGGAGTGGCGAGTTGCGCTCGACGCCATGCCAACGCGGCGGAGGTATTGACTAGCCCATGCGGTTGAAGCTGGTGCAAATAAATATCTGGAAAGGGGCGTTGTGGGACGGCCTGATTGGTTTTTTACGGCGCGAGAACCCGGGCATTATCACGATGCAAGAGGTCACGGGCGGTACTGAAAACCGTCATCCGGAACGGCGACTGGATTTGTTTCACGCCTTGCGACGGCGGCTGAACCTTCAGGGAGCGCTGACGGTTGACTGGCGGATTGCGCGCCGTCCGCGTTCGTACTTCGGCAAAGCGATTTTTGTTCGCGGAGATATTTTGCGACAGCGCACCGTGTGGCTGACGCCGTACCGAACGATGCCGCGCGATGAAGTCAACCGTGACCACGTGCATGCCCCCAGGAGCGTCTTTGATTGCCTGGTGAAAATTTCGGGTGTTACGTTTCATGTGGTGACCGTTCACGCCGCCTGGTCGTTGTCGCCCACGGACACGCCGCTGAAACTCCGCCACGCCCGCGGGGTGGCCGATTACCTTGACCGCCTCCGGCCCGAGCCGTTCGTGCTGGCGGGGGATTTGAATTTACCGCCAGGAACACGATCAATCAAACTGCTTGACACCGTGGTAAAAAACGCCATGATGCTGCCCATCTCGCGCGTCACGCGCACGACGCATCCGGCTATCCATAAGACGGTCGAACGCCTGCCCGACGGCCTGTTGATTGATTACGTGTTCCATTCGCCCCACTTTACCGTCAGCAAGATTGCCGCGCCGGCGGTGACCGTCTCGGATCACTTGCCGGTCTGCGCGACCCTGGAATTTCGCGGATCATAACGCGGATCATTCGCACGCCTGTCTACCGGCTCGGCCTCCGGATTTGACTTGACATTACCGAAGTTGGGTGGTAGATTCTGAATTCGTGTTTTTGGCGGCCTTTTACAATTCAGCTCTTTTTGGAGGGCATTCCATGTCCACCCGTGATCGGAATCAGTCGTGCCCAACATGTGGCCAGAAGATGAAGCGGTGCAGTTGTCATGAGCCGCGGTTCACGTTGCGGCAGAAGGTGCTGGCGTTTAGCGTGTGCTTCGGCCTGTGTCTGGTGGCGTTCGCGCTGACGCTGGTGTTGCGATTCACCTTTCCATTAGCGCCGGTGGCCAATGCCGAGCTGGCAGCCCATGTGCGGCGGATGACGGACGCGTACCTTGACGCCAAACCAGCGGACCATTGGTGGTTCACGGCGTTCCCGCCGCCGCCCGAACAGCCCGAACAGTATGCCGCAACCGTGGAACGGGTGGCCGCGATTGAGGCCAAAGCGCACTCGTTGCTCCAGCGGTACGCGGGAACCACGGATTTGAGCCAGGCGATCGCCGATGCTTTTCCGCGGCTCCACGTCATGGTGTACACCCAAGGCATGTCGGTTCGCCTCACCCAAGCGTTAACCCCGGAGGAGGCCCTGCCCCCGCCGAATAGCTTGGAGCTGTGCATCATTCCGCAGCATGAAATCGGCGCTCACCCCAACTTGTTGTACTACAAGCCGGAATGGAAGGCGCTGATGGTTGCAGCCGTTGATTGGCCCGACGCGGTGTTCGCGGCTTTGCTCTTCCACGAGTTGGGCCATGCGTTGCGCCATCGGCAAGGCGCGCCGTCGGCTACCGCGCCGCCCAACAGCGACGCCTACGTGGACGAGGAGGTGGAAATGCATGAGCTGGAAGCTGCGGTGCTGATCGCGGCTTCCCAGGGTCAGTTCGCGTCGTCGATCAAAGCCGTCATCGCCCGCGCCGCACCAGTAGTAGACTGGCCGGTCGCGCTCCATCAGCTGGAGCTCGGCGATTTACGGCAGTTGGACCAGACGATCGGCGCCGATCGCGCGGGTCAACGGGTGACGAGCGTCATGGCCACCCAATACCTGCTGACGTTTGGCCTGTGGGCCATTCCGCAGCGGCCGACGGATGCGGCCGGCTACCAAGCTGACCGCCGTGCCATCTACCGTTGGCTTTCTGCCAACGTCTTGCGCTAAGCATAGTGAAGGGGGGCGTGAACCACGGGCACCTATCACTCGTTGTAACCACCGTCATGGATCGCGACGGTGGTTTTTTTATGTCGTGGTAAGCAGGGTCTCGTGGTAAGCGTTGACGTTGCGGCGCGGCCGTGGTACAACGCAGGTTACAACGGTTCGTACTTTGGACAAATTCATCAATTGCCCTTTTTTAGAGGAGGTTTACCGTGAGTGAAGGCTTGATCGTGTGCAAGTTCGGGGGCACGTCGCTGGCGGATGCTCCCCGAGTCCTCAAGGTGGCCGAGATCGTGCAGAGCGACCCGCGGCGGCGGTATGTGGTGGTCTCGGCGCCGGGCAAGCGGACGCCTGACGACCGCAAAATCACCGATCTGCTGTTCAACCTGCAACGCCGGCCGCACCCGACTGACGGCGATGATGCGGCGGAGTTGAAGGAACTTCGTTCCCGCTTCTCGACCATGACGCGCGAGTTCGGCTATGGGATGACCTGGACCACCGAGTTCGAATGTATGCTGCGCGAGCTGGATTTTCGCGCCGGCCAGTACCAGTCTCCCGACTACTACGCCAGTCTCGGCGAGTACCTGATGGCAAGGATCCTGGCCCAGGTGCTCGGCAACGACGGTTTCAAGTTCGTGGATGCGGCGGAACTCATCTTTTTTGGCGCCGACGGTCGGCTCAAGGAGGCCGATACGCATTCTGCCATCGCCGCTCGCCTCAAGGACGTTCCGCGCGCCGTCATTCCCGGCTTTTACGGCCGCGGCGAAGACGGCACCATCCGCACCTTCCCGCGCGGCGGATCGGACATCACCGGCGCGCACATCGCGGCGGCCACCAAGGCCGCGTGCTACGAGAACTGGACCGATCAACCCGGCGTGCTGCGGGCGAACCCTAACGTGGTTGAAAACCCGCCGACGATTGCCGCGCTCACCTACCGCGAGATGCGGGAGCTGGCGTACGGCGGGGCTGAAGTTTTTCATCCCGGCGCTATCCCGCCGGTGAGCCGGGCGAACATTCCCGTCAACATCCGTTGCACCAACCAGCCTGACGCGCCGGGCACATGGGTGGTGCCGGACGATGGAGCGGCGGGCGCCCAAATTCCCGTGACTGGCATCGCCGGTCGGACCGGCTTTCTCCTGGTCGAGCTGGAGAAAGTCTCGATGAACGAGGAAGTCGGATTCCTCGTCAAGGCCGCTGCCGTCTTCGCCAATCACGGCGTCAACATTGAGCACGCGCCGACCAGCATCGACAGTCTTGGCGTGGTCGTAGAAGAGGCAGAGTTCAACCGCCAGCGCGGTGCGATTGAGAGCGAACTCCAGCAGGCATGCCGGCCTGACCGCATCATCGTTCATCCCAACCTGGCGCTGGTTGCCGTGGTCGGACGCCGGATGCGGGGAACCGTGGGGATTCTCGCCACGCTCGCCTCGGCGTTAGCGCAAGCCAAGATCAACATCCGCTTGGTGGATCAGCAGATCTCCGAGCGTTGCGTCATCTTCGGCGTCAACCGTGACGACTATGAGCCGGCGGTACGCGCCCTTTACCAGCGGTGTTTTGGCGAACCGTTGGCTTGACCGTTCGCATGATCCCGGCTGTCTCACCCCAGCCGGTTTTTTTCTTGTTGGTCAGTTGACAGCGGGGCGTTTGGGCGGTACCGTAGAAACCATACTTTTCCTATTGGTACGATTATCATGACGCGGGTGCGGATCGCGTTTGGGCAGCAGCCGTGCGGGCTGTTCCCGAAACGATTTCTGACGGCGAAAATCCAGACCGCCCGGCGGATGCGGCAGGAGCTGGGCGGCGAGATCGTTTGGTTTTACCATGACAGCGACAGCGACTACCGCGAAACGATCACGGTGCTGCGGGACCGACAGACCGGCGTGCTGGCGCGGTTAAATTTCCTCCCGGAGAACAAGCTGCAAAAGAAGTATTCACCTCTGTACGCGCGGCGCATTCCCGTGGGTTGGAAGGAACAGATGCTGAAGCAACTGCCGCGGTTTGTGGATACCGCGTTGATTGAACTTTTTGCCGCGAATCCGGCGACCCTGGTCGCTGACTTTTGTCTGGAAATGTACCGTGGGATGGGACTGCTTGACGGCATCACCGTGGTGCGTTCCAGCGACCCAGAAATCCGGCAACGAGCAATGGACTTGTCCGGAGAGTTTTACGCCGACGTTTCCTACCACGGAGAAATCGTCCGCGCCCGATTTCAGGCCGGGAAATTGACGCTCCATCGCGGCGGTGAACTGTTTATCCAACTGCCGCCAGCCGAAATCAAAAAATCGCAGATCAGCCCAACGCGCGACCAGCGGTTTGGCTGGATGCAGTCGGTGGTCGGGTGCACGCATTACGTGATCGGCGCGAGTGAAGAGGAGTATCTGGACAAAACCGCGTTTCCGGAGGTGACGTTTGTGCCGCGGGATGCGATCAGCGAACCGGAGGCGGCGGGGATAGGAGAGAACGGATAGGACGGATACGACGAATATGACGGAGAGGACGACGATTTTGGCGATTGGCGCGCACCCGGATGACGTGGAATTTGGGTGCGGGGCGGCGGTGATCAAAGAAATCCAGCGGGGCAACCGCGTCAAGATTTTGGTCTTGTCGCGCGGGGAAGCGGGCACGAGCGGCACCCCGGAGATCCGCGAGCAAGAATCGCGCGCCGCCGCCAAACTCATGGGCGCGGCGATTGAGTTTTTGGATTTCGGCGGCGACTGCCACTTGGAGTATTCCGGACAAACCACCATGACGCTCGCGCGCGAACTGCGGCAGTTCCGGCCGCGGATTGTTTTGGCGCCAACCCTGGATGAGAACCAACACCCGGATCACCCCAAGGTTGGCCGAATGGTCCGCGATGCGGCGCGCTACGCCCGCTACGGCGGTTTAGCCGCGCTTAAAGATCTGCCCCCGCACGCGATTGCCGCGCTCTACTTTTACCCGGTTAC
This sequence comes from uncultured Gammaproteobacteria bacterium, assembly GCA_964373635.1. Lineage (GTDB taxonomy): Bacteria > Patescibacteriota > Patescibacteriia > Buchananbacterales > GWA2-38-13 > VMFR01. The sequence continues at coordinate 1,382 of CAYJVS010000039.1, read as the reverse complement.
GCGCTCGGCAGCTCAACCCGACGTGATCGTTGATGTCAGCGACGTTCGCGAGCAGTGGGAAGCGGCGATGCGCTGCCACGCCAGTCAATTTACAACGAAAAATTATCTCGAATTACAGCTGACACGCGCCCATTATTTGGGACTTTCGATTGGCGTGGAGTACGCCGTGGGGTTGTACCGCAATGATCCGATGCACCTTGACGCGTTGTCGGACATTACCCGTTCGGCAAGAAATTTTTAAAGCCGCGGGCGGATTAGGACGGATATGACGGATCGGGTGAATAAGACGGATAGGACCAATAGGACGAATAGGACGGGTACGGCGCGAGCGCTGCGCATCGGCATGGTTTGCTATCCGACGATTGGAGGCAGCGGGATTGTGGCGTCAGAACTGGGCAACGCATTGGCGCGGCGCGGCCACCAGGTGCATTTTTTCAGCTACCAACCGCCGTTTCGGTTGGACCCGACGCTGCCGGGCGTGCACTTCCACCGCGTCGTGCTCAACCAGTACCAACTGTTCAAGTACCCCGATTACACGCTGCCGCTGGCGGTCAAAATTTGCGCGGTGCACGAGCAGGTTGGGCTCGACTTGCTCCACGTTCACTACGCCGTGCCGCACGCCACCGCGGCCTTGCTCGCTCGTCAGATCCTGGACGCGGCCCAGGACGGGGGCCGATCCCAGGATCGGGGCCGAGCGATCCGCCGTGGGTTTAAAATCATCACGACGCTGCATGGTACGGATATTACGCTCTTGGGACGTGATCCCAATGTGCAGGCCATCATCTGCTACTCCATTGACCGTTCCGACGGCGTGACGGCGGTTTCCGAGAGTCTGCGGCGGGAGACGTATGAAGTTTTTCCCATCCGCCATAACATCACCGTCATCCATAATTTTTTTACGCCCAAGCCGCCGACGAAAACGCGGCCGGAGGTTCGGCAATCCCTGGGGTTTGCCCCCCGCGATGTGGTGGCGATTCATGTCTCTAACCTGCGTCCGGTCAAGCGGTTTGCCGACGTGGCGGGGGCGATCGCCAAACTGCCGCGGTTGCCGCTGAAGCTGCTGGTGTTGGCTGGAGGTTCATTTGCTCCCGGTCGGCGGTTGGTTGTTCGGCTGGGCCTGGGCCGCCGAATTATTGTGCGGGAAAACGTGTTTGACATAGAAAATTATCTCAACGCGGCGGACGTGGGTTTATTTGCGTCCGAGAGTGAGAGTTTCGGCATGGGTATTTTGGAGACGATGAGCTTTGGCCATCCGGTGGTAGCGACCAACGTCGGCGGGATTCCCGAGGTGATGGTGGACGGCCAAACCGGCTACTTGGCGCGCGTTGGCGATGTGGCCGCGCTCGCGCATCATCTCGAGCGCTTGGCGCGCCACCGCGCGC
>CAYJVS010000038.1:0-9711 GCA_964373635.1 uncultured Gammaproteobacteria bacterium | reverse complement strand
TCAACTTCATCCCAGTTCACGAGAGAGGTGCACCGATTTCATAACCTGATTAACCCGTACTTGATACGGGGCGGGAATGACAAATTAACGGGTAAAATTGATCAAACGCGTACGTCCTATATATTAATACTTAACGGCGAACTTCGAGAGCTGGGAATTTTCCGGAGCTGCTTCGTCGTTACTCCGGTGCGATTTTACGTGGAGCGGCGTGCCGCCGGCGGTAGCTTGCCACCAATTCGCCAACTTCCTCAACCAGGTCGAGCGGCCAGAACTGCAAGGGGTGCGTGCGCCGGAATTGCCGCCAGCTGAACGGTGGCGCCTCGCGGCGTGCCTGGGTGCGCCTGCGCCAGGCGGAATGACGGCGGGCGCGCTCCACCAGCAGGTGGTAGGCGGCGCGTTCGCGTTCCAGCCAGCGGCGGACGCGGTCAATCGTGTCAAACCCCACGCCCAGTTCGCTGGCGATCACCGCGTGCGTTTTTCCCTCCAGCAGCAGCTTGACGATGCGCAGCCGTCGGCCGAGCATGACCCGTTCATCCGGGCTCAGCAACCCTCGCAGCAGCCGCTGCAGTTCCTCCCCGGAGCGGCAGCTGTAAAACAGCGTCTCTACTTCGCGCAGGAGTTCTTGTCGTTCCGCCGCCGGGATTTTATAGGCTTGAACTCTCGCCACAGAAATTCGGATTACGCAGTACGTCAATACTATGATAATAGGTATTATCATAGTATACGACGTCGGCGGTGTTGTACAGCGAGTTGTACCACGAGAAGTCCACGGGGTCTACGGGGGATTCAACGAGGACTATCCGACTTTTTGTGCAAGGTAGTGTTTGAGCTGGTAGAGCTTGAGGTGGTTCTGCCGTCCAGTGAGAGAGCCAAACCCGTAGCGCGCCTTCTCCATTTTCCGGTAGGTGCGGATCAAGGTTTCGGCGTTCGTGGTGCGGGGAATCCACGGATGATCAAGATAGGTGACCATCGCAGGAAAGAGTGGACTGGTCATGAGCGCAACGATCTTTGGGAGATATTTCGCCGTCGTGAGGGATGATTGCCAGTGCGCAATCCATGCCGCACGACGCTGGAAGGCCTCGGTCGTACTGCGACTCGCATCAAAGATGTCACGCAGTTCCTGCTTGAACGCCGGCAGTCGGGCGATGATCGTTCCGGGAAAGCGATGGGTCACCGCATCCCACCGTTCATCGTCTCGGGGTGTCCATGATTCCCCGTTCCGGAGCAACGCCCACTGTGCATCCCAGAGAAGTGCGGCAGCGTCGGTGCATCGTTCCTGTTGCAGTTGCCACCAGACGAAGCGAATCTCCAGGCGGAGTTTTTCGTGGATTGCGCGACTGACATGAAAGTAATCGTACTGGTAATGGGCATCCGGGAAGACGGTCCGCGCGCCCTTCGCGATCCCGCCGGCCAGGTCAGCGATGATGGCTCGTGGAGTGACGGAAAGTGCCTGGAGTTGCTGAAAAAACCGTGTTGCAGAGGTGCCGGAGATCGCATACCGATCCGTGGTCTCATCCAGGAAGAGGATACGTCCCTTGATCCGATCCGTCGCGAACAAGTCGAACGTCTTCGATCGCTTCGGACGAAACTCGTCCACGGACAGGACGCCGGAGAAGCCGAGCTGTTTGATGATCGTACGAAACGGGATGCCGGTAACGGCCGATTGTTTCCAGTCGTGGAGCGTCGCGCGGGGAAGATGAAGGTGGGTAAGATCGTGCGCTACGTCACCGCTGCCTTGCAACGACCCGTTTGTTTTGACGAGCAGCGTGAGGGCAAGGTCGCAACTTCGGTCAGTCGTCCGTGCAGAGGATGCAATGGCAATCGGCGGCGGAAGCGCGAACGGTTTCTTGCAGGACGGACAACGGACGCGGATGATTTGCACGCGGAAGGTTACGGGGCAATCAAGACTGACATCACGAATTGTTCGCCAATACTGGCTATGCTTTTTTTAAATGTTGCGATTGTTTTACACCGTGGACACATCGCACGTTGCGGAAGCGATGTCGTCATGATGTGCGCATCGGAGAAGGACTGAAACATAATACGATTTTCAGGTTAATGAATGATGCTTCAATCGTACCATGTTTCAGGACTTATCCACATTTGCACAAAAAGCCGAACAGTTCCCAGGGCAACCGGCAGCGTGCCGAGGCGCCCCCAGATATCAATGTGGTTGACGCCGCAGTAGGCCACGCGTGCGAGCGCTTGCCCTGGGCCGCTGGTGGGCGGCGGCACGTTTTCCATCCGCAGTGCCTCGGGGCCGCCGAAGCGGTGGAAGCGGACGGCCATCATAGGTACCGGATCGGTGGGAGGTACGGCGGAACGTTCACGTCCGCGCGGGTGAGCCACCGCCACCACCGCGCGCCGACCAGCAGCCCGACCACCAGGGCTGCCACCTGCAGCGTTACCGTGAAAATCATGTGCAAGGTGCGCCACCGTTCGTAGGTAATACCGAAGCGGTAGAAGTCCTGCGCCAGCAGCAGCGCCACGGGAATTTCGACGGCGGCGTGCGCGATGAACCCGACGAGCTGGAAGAGCACCAGCACGAGCGCGCGGTAGAGGCTCCGTTGCATTGGACTGAAGCGGACCGCGGGCGGCAGCATACCCCGTTAGACAAGGGGCGAACACGAATTCTCTCTCGGTATTAGTGCGCCCATAGGTACCTCGTAAATTTGCCGTGGTCAAGACGGTCCATTGTCTAACGGGGCATACGCGGGCATGGTACACCCGAGCGGTGAATTTTGACAGTTCGGGTGAGGTATGTAACAGTTTATCATAATTTTTGTACCTTCACCCCAACCCTCAACGCAGGAGAAAATCCATTGGACGGCAACGACGTCAACGTTCTGCTCCAAGCGCTCCCCTACATTCGCCACCACACTGGCGCCACCTTCGTCGTCAAGTGCGGCGGCGAGACCGGTTCCAGCATCAGGGCCAACGGCCTCCAAGTCATCTGCCCCGGGCTGTTGGTCTCCACGCCTGAGCTCCTCTGCCACCCCGGCATCGCCACGGGGTCGCCGTTCTACTTGGCGATCGAGAACATCGGCTTCGCCCTGCAGGCGATTCTCGGCGCCGAGGACCGCGTCATGGTGGTCTTCGACGTGCCGGCCGATTGGATCGCCGACCTTATGGAGCAGCTGCCGGCGGCGGTGAGTCCAACGGTCAGCGAGACGCTCGACGAGGAATGGCGCGCCGGCCAGGTGCTGGTTGCCCGCCACAAGTTCGGCGAGGTGCTGCGACTGTTGAAAGCCAACGGCGCCCGCGAGATTGCCATGCAGGACGTGGATGGCTACCTGCCATAGACATCGCTTCCCGTGCTCTTTCCCACAAAACGTTACCCCTGGGTTTCACCGCCCAGGGGTTCTTTTTGGCAAATTTTGCGGCGTCACCGGGATTCATGGTAGGGTGACGGTGTGGGTAAGCTGTCACTGAAAAATTTTAACTGGGGCGTGGGCGGGTTTATCGTGGGCTATCAGGTCGTTTTTTTGACGGCGCTGCCGTTGTACCTCTATTATGCGCCACCGTCCGTCCCGCTGATCCTCGCGTCCGTGGCGGTCTTGGCGTTCACCGGGTTTGGCATCGGCGTCTACCATCGGCACTACGCGCACCTCGGGTACAAACTCAACCCCTGGATTGAGCCGCTGTTTTTGTTCTTTGGCACGGCGGCGTTACAGGGCAGCGTCATCGGATGGGCGCACGACCATCGCAAGCATCATCGGTTCCTTGATACCGACGAAGATCCCTACACGGTGAAAAAGGGATTTTGGCACGCGCACATGCTCTGGCTGTTGGAAAAGCCGCGCCCGGCCGATTTTCCGCGCTATGTTCCCGATCTTCTGCAACGCAAACTCTTGGTGTTTCAGAATCGGAATTTTCTGCTACTCGCGTTTGGGGCCAATGCCGTTATCTGGGTGGCGGTGGGCGCGGTGGTCGGTGATTACCTGGGAGCGTTCATGCTGGCGGTGTGGGGCCGAATCTTTGTCTCGCATCATCTGACGTGGTTTGTCAATTCCCTGGCGCACTACTGGGGCGAGCGCACCTACTCCAAGGAGCTGTCGGCGGTTGACAATTACTTCCTGGCGTTTTTTACCGTCGGTGAGGGGTACCACAACTATCACCATACGTTTCCGGCCGATTACCGCAACGGGATTCGCTGGTATCATTTTGATCCGAATAAGTGGCTGGTGTGGACCTTAAGTCAGCTCGGTCTGGCCTCCGGCCTGCTGCGGCATTCCGACTATGCGATCCGGCGCAAGTTATTATTGGCTGACCAACAACTTTTCCTTGCCACGCTGTCATCGAAGGCGCACGCGCGCAAACAGGAGTTGATCGTTGCCATGCAGCAACTTGCCGCGTCGTTGGAGGAAAAGCTGCAGCGCATGAAAGTGCTGGTGGAAGAACGTCGGGCCGCATTCAAAAGCCGCCGCGCGCAACTTTCCCGCGAATTGCGCGCCGTCAAAAAGAACCTGCGTCAGGAGTGGCGACAGTGGTATGAACTCGGCCGAGAAATTCTCAACGCCCGCGCCGCGCCGCAATCGTAGCGTCACGGCATGAGTGGCCGGCACCGCGGGCAGGTCTGGATCTTGCCGTCGGCGAATTTTATGGCGCAGTCGGGGCATTGCTCCATCGGCTGGAGGGGTTGGCTGCGGCGTTCGCAGGTTTTGGCCTTGCAGGTTTTCGCGCCGTGTTCCCACTGCTCGAGCGTGGCGATGCCGTGGCATGATCCTGGGCAGGCGTAGACTTGGGCCATAGGTGGAGTGGTAAGTAGTAAGGGGTAGAGTGGTAAGCGATTCGAAGCATCTTGTGACGGCGGGTTAGTATTTTTTGATCACGAGGCGAGCCCGGGGGCGAGGTTGCCCGCCAAGATCGCGGAGCGCAAAACGGACGATCGCTAAAATCACGGCAAACAGCAGCGCCCACCAGAAATTTTTCACCGCGAATCCCGGCACAATGGCGCTGGTGAGCAAAATCAGCAGCGCGTTGATCACCAGCGTGAACAACCCCAGGGACAGGATGTTGATGGGTAACGTGAGCACCAGCAGGAGCGGTTTGATGAAGGCGTTGATCAAGCCTAAAATCAGCGCGGTCACCAGCGCGGCAAAAATACCCTCCACCGTCACGCCCGGCAGCAAATACGCGGTGATGATGATCGCGAGGGTTGATACCAGCCAGTTGAGGAGAAAGGCGGGGTTCATGGGTGGGAGGGAAATTCCATTGGTGTGGCCAGTTCCGCCGGCAGAAACTGGATGCCCGCCGGCGGCAAGACGCTTTCCAGCAACCGGTGCTGGGGCACGGCAGTTTTGAGCATGCCGTCGTGGACCGGAATGACGTGGCGGGGCTTGACCGTCAATACGTAGTCCACGGCTTCCCTTATTTTCATCCATGGGCCGGCAATTGGCAAGGCGAGAATTTCAACGGGCACGCCGGGCAGGCTGAACGCGTCGCCCGGGAAAAAGAAGCGGTTGGCCACCATGATGCCGGTATTGGGCACGCGGTTCCAGCCGCCGTAAATTTCCGCGTGGAGCTTGCCGATGCCCATGACGGCAACCGGACCCACCGTGAAGGTTTTCCTATGTTCGAGTATCTCGGCGTTGACGCCGATCTTTGACAGCTGACCGCTGACCCCGGAGGTCGCGCAGATGAGCGCGCCTGGATTGTTCTCCCGGACTACCTTGAGTGCGGGCAAATGGAAGTGGTCGGGGTGCTCGTGGGTGATGACGATGGCGTCAACCGTGGGCAACCGTACGGGATCCGCGCCCATGCCGGCAAACTCGTGGTTGCCCGGATCGGTCAGAATTTTTACTCCCGCAACTTCAATCACCAAGCAGCAGTGGCCGAATTTGGTCACCTTCATCATATTTTTTTCAGAATTGCTCCAGGATATTTTTGGCGTCGGCGAAATCCAGCTCGGAAATTTCACCGGCTTTAACCATCTGCCAGAGTTTGGCACGGATATTTTGCTTGGTGCCGATCGACAGCTTACCACCGGGCGGGAGGTTCTTGAGGTGCGGTTCAATCACGTCGGCGATTTTGTCCGCCTCATCAGCCGAAAGGTTTTGTCCTGCATCGCCGCCGTACTGCCGCAGCCGCAGCTTGCGCAGCGCCGTGCGGAAGCTGTCATCCTGGTGGAATGATTTTACCCCAGGCTTTTGGTAGTGCGAACCGGTTTTCGTCTTCCCAAAGAGGGTGTCGAAGATGCCCATAGCCTAACATCGCCACGGTAGCACATCGCAATAAAAAAACCAGCCCGGGTCAGACCTGGGCTGGCAAAGAAACTTCTTCTTCCGTGTGGCCAGCTTACGCGGGCGCCTGGTTTTCCCGCGTTTTCTCCTTCAATGAAGATGAGGGAGCATCGGGTGAACTTTCGAGCATTTCTCCGAGCATCTCTCTGATGGGATGCTCCAGCTTGCGGACCGCCTTGGCCTCGATCTGGTGCACCCGTTGCGGCGTGACCCTGAAAATCTTTCCGACCTCCTTGAGGGTATAGATGTGGCCGTCGCCCAGACCGTAGCGGTACTTGATCACCTCGCGTTCCCGGTAGGTGAGCGCGGCCAGGATTCGTTCGAGTATCACCTTAAGCCGCGCCATATTCTCGGGCGAGGATTTTCCCGCCGGCGCATCCGGTTTGCCAAAGAGCGTCTCTAGCCGCTGCTTTACCGCGTCCTTGTCCCTTACCATGTTCCCCTAATTTGGGTTGTGGAGAATGAACTTTGCATCCCCCAAAAGAGGACCGCCCTGTTTTGGGGTTGTGACTACAGCTGATCGTAACTTTTACAGGGTAAGTTATTTTGGCGTTAAAGTCAAAGCCAGCCGGGGAGCGGCCTTTGGCCCGCGCTCGCTTACCGTCGGCGGGCGAAGTGGCGTTGGAACGCCCGGTATTCTTCGCGGCTCATAACGTCAGCGGAATGGAAGCGGTACTGGCGCGGGTTAATCCACTGGAACGAACGGTGTTCGTGAGAGAGACGGATGTCACCCGCCAGGTAGGTACCGGCGTAGACCGTCAGGAGGTTGTAGGTGCGAAACGCGGACACCCAACGGCGGAATTGGAACAGCGGGGGGCCCAGCTTGTACCGTAGGGTCGGGCCCAGCTCCTCGCGGATTTCACGGGCCAGAATTTTTTCCAGGGGAACTTTGCCTTCGACGGTGTCAATCCGGCCGCCCGGAAGATCCAGCGCGCCTGATTGGGTGCGCAGGAACAGCACCGAGCGGCCGCGACGGAGCAGGAGCTTGAGGGCGACTTGGTAGTGGGCGTAGGCGCGGGGCATGGAGGTGCGTACCTGACATTGATGTTACTGGATTCCCGATCCGGGCGGGGACTGATGCCGGAGGGAAAATTTTTGGAGTACCCATTGCGCTAAAAGCCACCAGTGGCGCGGTCCCATTTCCGTGAGCATCGTGTTTAGGTACCCCCGGAATGGGCTGGTGGCGTTGAGTCGCACCCGCGGGCCGTCGAGCCGGCGGGAAAATTCCAGCGCCTGCGTGGCGAGCAAGTCAAGATAGTGTTCCTCCACTCCATAAGCGGGTTGGCCTGCGCCGCGCACCGCGCTGCAGAATTCTTCCAATATATGCGCGAGGCCGATCTGGTCGTCGTTGAAGCCACAACCGTGGTACGGATTTTCCCAGCACGCCAAAGTTTCTTTGCCGTCAGAAAACTCCAGGGCGGTAACGTCGTTACCGGAGCGGATTTCGCGTCGCGGGTATTCCCGGATGGATTCTCCCTCGCGCACGTACACCGCGCAGCCCATGATGGCGCCGCGGTCGCCGATGACATTGAGGGCGCGGACTGGCGCGTTGATCGGCCAGGACTTTGAGCTTGGGCCAAAGATCATGGTCGCGTGCCGCTGGTGGGAAAATTCCAAGATCGTCTGGGTGGCGCGACTGCCGTCCGGCAACATTCGGTTCCAGGCGCGCACTGCCTGAAGCGTGCTCCCGGTGCAGTAGGCGCGGAGTTTCGCCACCCCGTGGTAGGCCCAGGTGTGGTGGTGGTTTTCCGCCGCGAAAATTTGGCCCAAGTGGCCGGCTTCAATGATTTTCCGTTTGAGTTGTTCGATGGGATGGAATACCTGCTGTTCGGCAGTGGCCACCAGTAGTTTGGAGGCGCGGATTTTTTTTATCAATGCCGTAGCCTTGCCCACCGGCCGGCCCAGCGGCGTTTCATGCAGGATTGGACGTTTGAATTCCACAAGTGATCCAACCACGAGCGCCATTTGCTCCGGCGGCACCACGACCACCACGGCGTCAACGCCATCCTGCGCCACCTGAGGGCGCCAGTCGGAGGTAACGGCAAAGCCGGCACGTTGCACCTCATTCTGGCGGTCGGTGTTTTTGGTGTAGACGGCGGCAAGCTGCAACACCCCGCGGCGGGCAAGCTCGCGGTAGACGGGGAAGTAGAGCGTCTGGGAACGCTCCCCGGCACCGATGTGGAGGAGGCGAATCGGCGACCGCGTGGTCATAGAAAAAATTACTGTCAGATTCCCTGGAAGTTATGCTCGGAGCCTTCGGTGGGCCGGCATTTCGTATCCCACCGGCCCCTCACCTGGCCTTCGGCCACCCTCTCCCACGGGGAGAGGGATTGGGTGAGGGGAAAAAGGGGAGTGAAAAGCTCGATTTATTTTCCCGCGTTGGGCAGCTTGAGCCACTTGTTTGCCGTCAGGTGCCACGAAGAAACATCCACGGTCTGCAACTGATCCCACAGATCCTTGGCCGTCCGGGTGTAGAGTTTTTCGTTGCGGATCATGCGGCGGAACTGTTGCCACTTCGCCGGCAGCTTTGAGCCACGTTCCTCCAGCTCCCGCAGCTCCAGATCAATGTCGAGGTTGTCGGCGTCTTTGACGATTTTCGCTTCCCGTGAGTCGCGGCGGTGGAATTCCTCGGCCACGGCGGTAAGATCCGCCAGGCTGGTGCCGGCCAGCGTGTCCTGCAGCGCCCGTTGCTCATCCTCGCGGACGTAGACCTTCTGCACGTAGCTGAGGTCTGAGGTTCGGCTCTCGGCCAGGTCGTGCAGCAGCGCCATTTTCATCACCTTGGCCTCGTCGGTTACGCCTTCGCCGCGGGCGATCAGCAGGGAAATCCACACCACGCGCACGGTGTGCTCCAGCACCGAGGCGCAATCGGTCCCGAGGTGCTGCCGCCAGCCCCGCGGCACGTTGCGCAGGGATCCGACCTCATAGAGTAATTCAAGATCGCGCGGGTTGTTGGCCATGGGCGTCGTGCGGTGATTGAGGTTCTCCCGTTATAGCACGCGGGTCTGATTTTTTCCAACGCGCGCCGCCGCCCGTGGGTAGTGTCTGTTGAAATACTCCCACCCCTCCTAATCTCCCCAGGATACCGGGTATCTACCCCCTCTAACTCCCCCTTCGAAAGGGGGAGAACGCTTGGTAAGGAGGAGAACCTTGAGTGCTTCGCACTCAACCTCCTCTGACTCCCCCTGATACCGGGTATCTACCCCCTCTAACTCCCCCTTCGAAAGGGGGAGAACGCTTGGTAAGGAGGAGAACCGTTCGCAAGGGGAGGAAATTGCGGGTGATTTCCCCTCCTTTGCAAAGAGGGGGTAGGGGTGGTACCACTATTTCAACAGGAACTAGGTACGTCAGGTCGCGCGGGCCTGCATACTGATACGGAAGCCATGGTAACAAAAAACCGCCGGGCTGGCGATGGTCCGTAAGCGCGTACGGCGGGCGGCTCCATCACGGTCGGAAGCGCAGGCCCCAC
>CAYJVS010000037.1:0-9860 GCA_964373635.1 uncultured Gammaproteobacteria bacterium | reverse complement strand
CCCTCTCCCACAGGGAGAGGGAACAGAGGTGGGAGAGGGAACGGAGGGGAGAGGGTAAAGTGCGGGAATATTTAAGCAATGCAGTCAAGCGGGCGCAAGGACAATTCGCGGGCTTTCACCCCGCCCTCACCCTCCTCCTTTGCCAAGGCTACGGAGGACAGGCATCCCTCTCCCCAAGGGAGAGGGAGCGGGGGTGAGGGGCGATTGCCGCGCTGGTTGCAGCGTTCGGCTGCCATCATTGGGGCGATGTTTGCCCTGGTGATAGTTTTTTTTGCGCTTTCGGGAGCCGGGGCCCAAGGGCTGGAGGAACAGGTGAACACCGGCCTGCGGTTCGGCACGATCGTGGGTTGGAGCACCCAGGATCTGCGCGTCACCATCATGCGCGTGATTCAGGTGTTCTTGGGGTTTTTGGGCATCATCGCGATTATCATCATCCTGTACGCCGGATGGCGCTGGATGACCTCGGGCGGCGATCCGCAAAAAATTGACGAGGCCAAGCGAACGTTGGTCAACGCCGTGATCGGTTTGCTCATTATTTTTTCCGCGTTCGCGATTGTCAGTTTCATCATTCGGGCGCTGTCCGGCGCCACCGGGCCGCAAGGAGGAGCGCGGGTGCCGCCGCCGGTGTTGCCCTGCACCAACTGCGGGGCGCTGGGCGGCGGGATTATTGAGAGCGTCTACCCGACTCCCGGGGCGCAGGATGTGCCGCGCGACACGTTAATCTTTGTGACGTTTAAGCTGCCGATCGTGCGGAACAGCATCATTGCGACTGACCCGACGGGTGATCACCCCAAAAACGTTGAGATCGCCGCCCGGAACGCCACCGGCGGCTGGGACGCGATTGACAATGCGCAGGTGACCGCGAGCACCAACAATAACCTGACGTTTGTCTTTAACCCCGTGGATTATCTTGGCAACGGCCGAACTGACGTGATTTATCGCGTCTCCTTGGGGTGTGGCATAAATCGCCAAACATCGGGTGCGCCCAAGCGAGCCTTTGGCGACACCTGCACCGAACCGGGATTTGCCTGGACCTTTACGGTGGGGACGCGGCTGGACTTGATTCCACCGATATTGGATGAAGTTTTCCCGCCGCCGGATGACGATCCCGATACCTACGGCGAAGTTTCCGCCGTCCACGCGACTGGCGCGTTGACGGTCGGCAGCCGGCCGCAGACGGCGCAGATCGCGCGAGTGGATGAACTGACCGCGGTAGTCGGGCCAACGGCCTCATTCGCCGCGAGTGCTTACAACTGCGGCGTGGACGCGTTTGTATGCGTGACACGGACGCTGAGCGTTTATCAAATAGACCTTAAGCCGATCGAAACCACGGATTCATGCAATGATCCTGGCGTCTTGACCGAGCGCGGGGGGTGGTTGAACCAAGGGGCTGCCAGCGGCCAACGCGCCGTGGCGCTGGGGTGCGGCGTGACCTTGGGCTTTGCCGCCGATCCGAGTCCCGGCAATCAGTGGTATTTCCGCGCGTACGCGGCAAAGACCGCTGACACGTTGCGGATCGGCAACGGTCCCACGTATACCTTTGTGGAAGATTCGGCCCGAGCGGAGAATAACGAAATCGCGGTCGGGACGTTGGTTGCCCCGAAGACCAAAGAGCAAATCGCTGCCGAAATCGCGCAAACGCTGCAGTCCGCCGCGCAAAGTCCGGACGTGGACGCGGTGGTGGATGCGCTAAACTCCGCGCGGGTCAAGCTGACCGCGAAAACCGCCGGAACCGCCGGCAATCAGATTGGTATCTTTGGTTCCGGCAGTTGGCTGGCAGCAGTAGAGCAGTTTTCCGGCGGCAAAAACCCGGGCTTCCAACAGACACCGGCGGGCTTGGCCGACGTGGCGCGAAACGCGGTGCCGCGATTGGATTTTTCCGAGGCCATGCTGCCGCTCACCATTACCGGCGTGGTCAACATTGACGCCGGTGCGGACGTGGGTTCGCTCGTGGATCCAAGCGTGCCGCCGCGAGTGACCGTGCAAGCCGATTTGAACAGCAATGGCACCTTTGAATCTGACGAGTTTGTCGCGGGCAACTTTATCATTTCCAACCTGTATCAGACCGTGGAGTTTCAGGCGGCCAGCCTCTGCGGCGTGTGCCAAAATTCCGGCGCATCGTGCACGGTTGGCGGCGGCGATTGCGCCGCCGGCGAAGCGTGTAATCCCATTCGTAACTCCTGCGGCGATCAAATCTTTTGTCTGCCAACGGTTAAGGCTGATGTGCGAAATCCCGGCGGCGCGACGCGGTACCGCATGACCGTGCGGGCCGCCAGCCTCCTGCAGTGTAATGAAACCGATGGCCGCGCCGACAACGATTGTTTGGATCCCAACTTCCCGGCGTGCAACGCTGGTGTTTGCCAGACTGAAGATAGATCGCGAAACTATCCCAAGGCCAAAGATCCCTTCGACGGCGCCATGGATGCGGCGCAAAATTCGTTGGATGGCAACCGCGTGTCCGGAGCGCAGGGGCCAGTCACCTTTTATAACCTTAACAAGAACGACACCACCAAAGGCGACAACGTGGAATGGACCTTTGTGGTCAATAACCGAATTGATCTCACCCCGCCCAAAATCACGATTGCGACCGGCCAAATCACGCCCAACATCGCGGTAAGCGGCGTGCCGATTGTGACATCCATTGACGCCAATTTTGACAAGGTGCTCTTGTCCTCAAGCCTGGTGCCCGACCGCGGCTACCGCGATGGACGGTGCGGATGCCGCGTTTCTGGCGACTGTAAACAAGATCAGGGCGAGGAATGTGATGTGGACACGGGAACCTGCCGGAGCACCAGCGGCCGCGACAACTTCTGTAGCGAGTCAAGCGTTTGTAAAGCGGGATTTGCCTGCCAAACCCAGCAGCACGTCGCCTTGATTGATTACGCCTGTCAAAGCGGCGGTCAGTGCACCGGCTGGTGGGTGACCAACGCCGGCCGCGACAACACCACGCCGCCGGACGGTTTTGCCGACTTCACGCAAGCGCGGCTTAACCACACGCCGCTCGCCGAATTCACCCAGTACGGGGTGGAAATGGGCTCGGGCATCAAAGACCAGTACCAAAATTGTTTTCTGCCGTCGGAAGGACCGAACGCTGGGGGCACAGCCTGCGGCGCCACGCGCGCTAAGCCGTATTGCTGCGACGGGGTGGCGAGCGCGGATCCGTGCCCGTGATAGTAGGGAATTATGAATCGTGAATCGGGAATCGTGAATCAGGAACCCCATAAAATTAAGAGCTTTATTGATCTCGATGCGTGGTGGGAAAGCCACAAGCTGGTGCTCCAGATCTACGAGCTCGCGAAGCGATTTCCTCGTGATGAACTTTTTGGGTTGGTTTCGCAGTTGCGACGATGCGCCGTGTCGATTACCTCCAATATCGCCGAAGGCTTCAGTCGAGAATCATGGAAGGAAAAACTTCAGTTTTACGCCATGGCGTTAGGTTCAGTCACTGAACTCCAGAACCAACTCCTCATCGCCCGCGACGTTGGATACCTTACTCGGTCCCAATTTGATACTGTCGCTGGTCAGTCAGTGAAAGCACACAAAATTCTCGCCGGCCTCATCAAGAAAACGAAAACAAAGATCGTCCGTGACTAATTCCCGATTCCCGATTCAGCATTCACGATTCCTATCCTGTTGAGATGAACCGTTCAAGGCAATTGATCGCACTTTTGGCCGTCCTCGCCTTGGCGGCGGGTTTTGCCGCCGCCGCGCCCGCCGCGGCGCAGATCGGCAGCACGGTCAACCAGGGCTTGGGGTTTGGCACGATTGTCGGCTGGGGCACGCAAGACGTGCGGACCACCATCATGCTGGTCATCCAGATTCTGCTGGGATTTTTGGGCGTGGTCGCGATTGGCATTATTTTGTACGCCGGATTTTTGTGGATGACGGCGGGCGGCAATCCCGAGCAGGTCAATCGGGCCAAGCGGATATTGGTGGAAGCGGTGATTGGCTTAGCCATCATCTTTGGGGCGTTTGCGATTGTCAGTTTCATTATTCGTTCGCTGGCGGGCGCGACCGGGCCGCAAACGGGTGGACCCGGGGGAACAGGCCCGATTCTGGGCGGGGGACCGGGGGCCGACCAATGCCGGGTGTATACCAGCTCGCCGCACAGTAGTCCGCCCAATAAAGTTCCGATGAACTCGGAGGTTTGGTCTGATTTCACTTTGAATCCGGACGCCACGGCGCAAAATCCTGCGAATTTCAAAGTTGAGTGCACCGGCGGTAGCTGCGCGGGCAACCCGGTGGACGGCGGCATTTCCCTCGGTGGCCGGCGCGCGACGTTTAAGCCAACTGCCGCGTGTCCGCCCCCCAACACCAGCCTCAAGTGCCTTGAGAAAGACTCCACTTTCCGGGTTACCTTGAAGGCCGGTGACCTGAAGTGCGGCAGCAAGCCGTTGGTTTGTCTCGGTGCCGAGTGCCAATGGACGTTTGAAACTAATGACCGCGTGGATCTTTCGCCGCCTACCGTTGAGTTATTGTTGAGTAATGTTTGTGCTTTAACTGGCCAGAAAATTAAGGCCCACTTTACCGACGATGGGGGCGTCGCGCAGGTTGATTTTTTTAACATCAACGATCCTGTCAATCCGGCTCTCTTGGGTAGCGTCGTGCCTCCCGGCCTGGTAAATCAGGATGGCATCGCGGAGTTGGATGCCGCGTCGTTCACGGTTGGCACGATAAAGATTCGGGCAGTGGCGTACGATTTTCCCGCGCACACGGCCGTCAGTGAGGCGACCTACGCTATCTGGCCGCCCCACTGCTGTAACGGTAGCCCAGACGGCGATGAAACCGCGCTGGACTGCGGCGGTTCCTGCGGCGCGTGCGTGGGGGCGAATTGCGACATTGATTCTGACCCCCGCGTCTGCCAGCCGAACCAAAGTGCCTGCGCCTATGCCTGCAGCGCGACGAGCTGCACGTGCATCAACCCGCCCTTCATTGATTACGTCAGCCCGGCCACGGACGTAAAAAACGACAACGACGGCGATCCGACCGACGCCGACGGCGACCAGTTCAACGACGATGCTCCCTTTGGCGCGCCCGGGAATTTGGTGACCATCATCGGGCGGAACTTCGGGACGTTGGGTCCTAACTCGAAAGTTGAGTTTACCAAAACCGGCGGTGGGTGGACGTCGGCGCAACTCGCGCAATCCGTCAACCCCGCCTGCGGCAACACCTGGACCGATGATGAAATTGTCGTGGTGGTTCCCGTTGATGCCGCTGATGGCCCGATTCAGGTGACCACCAATGACGGATTGTCCGACACCACGGACGGGCCAAACCCGTCGCGTTCAAGCGAACGGGCGCTGCCGCGGTTTGACGTCAACACCACGGTACTGCCGGGTTTGTGTCGGCTTGATCCCGACTCTGGAGCGTTCAAGGAAAAAATCATTCTCCACGGCCTGGGCTTAGGCGCAAACTCCGGCGACGACCATGTGCTGTTCGGCGGCCAGATTGCGGCGCTGGGAACGGTGCCGACGTGGGACAGCAAAAAGATTGACGGAGTGCTGGTACCCAACTTGGTTCCCGCCGCGATCCGCGTGTGGGTGGAGCTTGACGGCAGTAAGCAGTCAAACACGTTAGGTTTTACCGTCCGGCCGGGCGTGGATCATCCGGTGATTTTAGACTTTAGTCCCAAGCTTGGGCCGGTGGGGCAGTACGTCACCATTGTCGGCGCGAATTTTGGCGCCAGCCAAGGGCGGGGAACGGTGCGGTTTACCTGTACGGCCGGCCCTGGTTGTACCGCGGGAAAAATTGCCGGCGATTTCACGTTCCCGCCCCAGTGCGGCGGAAACTTTTGGACCGACAGCCGGATCTTGGTCAAGACGCCCGACGGCGCCGCGGATGGTCCGCTGGAAGTGGAAACCAACGGCGGGCTGAAAGACACAACCGCCGCCGACGACAACGGCCCGACTTTGGATCCGTACAACGTGGACGGCCCAATCGGGCCGGGCATTTGTAAGCTTGAGCCGGACAACGGGCCGGCTGGCGTGACGCCGGTTGCCATCTCTGGCGAGCGGATGGCTAGAGAGGCGGCCACCTTCAGCGTGGGAAAAACTGCCCTGCCCACGTCGTTTACCGATGGCGCGGCCGGCAACGCCGATGTGCTCAACGTTACCGCGCCGGCTGGGGCGGTCACTGGCGACGTGTTTGTCACCGCCAGCGGCCAACAGAGCAACCATCTGCCGTTCACGGTGGGCGACTGCCGCGGTCAGGCGTCCTGCGCGGGCAGCGGCGAATGTTGCGCCGCCGGGCCGTTTTCCGGTTCGTGCATGCCCGCGGGTCAATGCGGCGGAGTCAGCTTGCGCTCGGCCTACCGCTGGCACTTTGTCACGGGCAAAGCCGGTCCGCGAGTGATTGAAGATTGTACCCGGTCAAACAGCTGTACGGCCGGCAGCTACTCCAGTCCGACGCCGTTGGATCGTCGGGATGGACCGGTGCCGGTCAACGCGGCCATCTCCGTGAGTTTTGATCAGCCGTTGGACAAAACGTCGGTGCCGCCTGATAGAGTCTTGGTCCACGCCTGCAATGACGCGGATGATCCCGCTGGTTTTAAGGAGAGCGCTTGCACGACGACGTCGAACCTTGCCTCAAGGGTGGATATTAAGGATTGGCAGTACCGCGGCGCGCCGGCGCATCGTCTTGACATTAAGGTGAGTTCGCCTGGCCTGCGGCAAAATAAGTGGTATCGCGTGACATTGACCAGCGAGATTCGTTCACCCAGCGGCGACCAAATCGTCGGCAACCACAACGGCGATTACGTCTGGGTATTCCGGACGGTGAACAGCACGGAGCCCGGAACGGTGGGCTGTCTGGGATGCGTTCCCGCGGCGTGGGAGCTCTATGGCAAAGGCGCAACCGTCGGTTTGCAAGGCGATATCTACGAGCGCGACCAAGTCTGCGTCATGTTGGATTCCAGCGCGTACCACTGGAACTGGAATTCCCAGGATTCCAACCTGGTGAGCGTAGCGCCAGTCACTCCCGATGCCGGCTCGGCCACTGCCACCGGACAAGCGGAAACGCCGGGGACAAAAGTGAACGCCACGATTGACGAGGATCCGGGTAAAGTCGCCGCCTGCACCGTCGCGGTTCGTTTGGATACTCCCGTGGTGGTTGACCGCTGGCCCAACTGTTCGTCGGCGTGCGTCAACGCGGAGCTGGGGGTGGCGTTTAACCGCGCGATGCTGGACGTGGCCGTTGGAGATACACAGTACGGTAATAGCGTGCGGAATCCCGCGAACGTCAAGCTCTACGCCTGTGGAGCCGATTACACCTGCCCCCCGCCGTCGCCGACCGGCAGCGTGGAAGTTCCTACTCAGAATCCGCTGACCTACACGGTAGTCTCACCCGAGCGAACGGAGTTGACCTTTGCCCCGATCAACACGCACAACGGCGGCTACCTCATTCCCGGCGTGTACTACCGCGTGGTGTTGGATGCCGACACTGATAACCGTCCCGGCGGCGATGATGGATTGGCGAGCACCGAGGGCAAAGGATTAGGCGGATTAAATTACGACCTTGACCGCGACGGCGTTTTAGATGCTTACTCGTGGGTGTTTCGGGTGCGGGAGGATTTTAATCTCTGCGCCGTGGGGCGAGTTGAGGTCATTCCCTCCGACGTGACCGCGTACCCGCTGCAGCGCGTGCCCTATCAAGCAATTCCGCGCGCCACGCCGGATGCGTGCAATGCCAGCGGCCAGCGCTTGACGCCGTACTCGTACGACTGGGGCTGGGCTTCGGGCAACGGGGCGGTGGCGCGACTGCTGGGCCCGGTGATTGCCTGCGGCAACGGGGTGGTGGAAACCGGCGAGATGTGTGACGGAACGCCTAATTGTACCGCGGCGGGCGGCCCGGGCGGCGCGTGCGTGCTGAACGCGGGACGGCCGGCCGGCGTAGCGCAACATCCTGATCCACTGTTTTGGATCTGCGGCAACGGCATAGTTGAAAACGACGGCGACGGCATCCCCGAAAGTGGCGAAGAGCAGTGCGACGATGGCCAAATACCCCCGACCAGCGGCGACGGCTGCAGCGCGACGTGCCAGTGGGAAGGCTCGCGTTCGGGCCAGTCGGTGTGCGGCGACGGCATCGTGGGTCCGGGCGAGGCGTGCGAGTCGTGCGGTCCAACAGGCAGCGTCACGCCGATTTACCGCGGCTCGTGCGGGTCAAGCGATTTGGCGAATAATCGCCGTCCGGCACCCGGGAGCGCGGGGTGCACCTTGCGCTGCACGTTGCCGGCGTCTATCAGTGGTAACTCTCGCGCCGCGCCGGTATCGGTTTGCGGCAACGGGCGCGTGGAAACCGGGGAGGAATGTGATACCGGCCCAACCGGCTTAGGGGCCGCCGCGGATGGCTGCGATGATCGGTGCTTGTATACCGGTTCGATTTACGACCTGGCCGGAAGCCCCCGTTTTGGGCCGCGCCAGTTAGTGGAAGCGCGAGCGCCAGGCACGACGCGGATTCAGGCCACGGAAACGGCGTCGAATCAACGTGACGACGGTATCATCACCGTGCTTGGGCCTGGGGCGGGAGGAGCGGGGCCGTTTCAGATCATTGGCTTCCAGCCGCGGGGCAACCAGGTCGCGTGCTTGACCGAACAGATCGTGGTGCGGTTTTCCAATCAGCCGGATGTTTTGACCATCCGGGACAATGCGGCGAATTTTTCCATCAATGGCACCTCCGTGCCCGCTGCCCGCATCGAAGCGCGCGCGGGTAACATCATTGCCGTTAATCCGCCGACTGGCGGTTGGACGCCGGAAGCCACCGTCACGGTCAAGTTCACCACTGGCGTCAGAGACGCAAGCGGGCAGCCGCTCATCTGTGACGCCAGTCACCCGTGCGAGTGGGACTTCAAAACCGGAACGCGGCGCTGCGAGATTACCGATATTCGGGTGACGCCGGGCGAAGCGGTCGTCAAGCCGTCTGCCTTGCAAGTCTTTGAAGCGCAACTCGTGGGCGAGTTTGTGCCCGCCGCGGTGGTGAATAATCAAGTGATGCCGGTTGCCCCGACGACGGTTACGCCGAAATTGGTGAACTTTTTGGGCTGTGATTTGGGCACGTTCCTTTGCATTGAAAGCGCGGACGGCCGCGAGTTTCAGTTGCAGGCAAAAACCGCCTCCGCATGCGGCGGTACACCGGTTGCGGGTGACCCAGGACGCAGCCGGATTGACGCCCGCAACATGGTGACCTTGGGGTGCGGTCTGGGGCTGGATTTTTCGGCGATTCCGGAAGGCACCCGGAGCGGGCAGTGGTGGCTGGAATTAACCTCCTCGCGGTTAATTTCCGTTGCCGCCGCCAGTGATTATCGCTGGAGTAACGCCCCGCTGCCAAGTGTTGCCGTCAAGGATGCGGTCGAGTCGGGGACCAGAAAATATATGTATACGGTGACTGCCGTGGATCCGTGGACGCCATTAGTCGGCATTAAGCAAGCCGATATCCGGGCGCTGTATCCGCCCGAGGGCATTGCCGACACGTCCCGTTTTATCGTCGGCAATATCTGCGCGGTTACGTACCGGCAGGGCAACCTCTACGGCTTGTATCCGCTCCAGCCGGACAGTGAAACCTTAGCGATTGGCCATTTTGACGGCGCTCTTCGGCTGACGGCGCAAAGCGGCGCGGTGGTGGAGCCGACCGCCGCGTCCGCGAATTTGGCGTTCCGAGATGGTCTGGAAGATGCGACCACAAAGTTGGGCCAAGCCGTGGTGGTGGATGCCGGCAAGCAGTTGGTGTATCCGGCCAGCCAAATTTTGACCGCCACCACGACCGGCAGCTTTAGTCTGTGGTACCGGCCAAGCCGTACTGTCGCCCAAACGCTCTGGACGCTCCTGTCGGTCGGCAATAAGAATAGCGACGATTTGAGCGTGACGCTG
>CAYJVS010000036.1:0-9909 GCA_964373635.1 uncultured Gammaproteobacteria bacterium | reverse complement strand
ACGCGTTTGGTGTCATTCCGGCCCCGGAGCCGGAATCTAGGCCAACCAATGAGCCAGATCCTGGACAAGCCAGGATGACGCCTGGACAAGCCAGGATGACGCCTGGACAAGCCAGGATGACGCCTGGACTCGGCCAGGATCGGGATTCCCGCATTCGCGGGAATGACAAAATAACAGGTAAAAATACTCAAGTGCGTAAGTCCTAATTATGGAAACTTTCGGCGGGCAGGTGTCCAGCTGAGCTACGGGCGCATGGGTAAATAGATATGGATTCATTGTTTTTTGGATGTGAAAGGTGCGGGGCAAGCCTGCGACCTTCCGCCCCGGGCGGACGCTCTATCCCACTGCCCGCCCCGTCGGGTGACGGGGAGCTACGGGCGCGTATATAGTTGACCGTTGTAAGTTGAGAGTTGAAAGTTACGAACCGATTCTGACAACTTACAACTTTCAACTCATAACTTCAACATTCGGCTGATTTGATCCAGCACCGGTTCCTCATCGCGGTGTAAATCTTCCGGCAAATAGTCCAGCAGCGCATGACGGATGGCGACGGGGTTTTGGTCCATGAGGGAAAGGGGCAGTCGGGGTTTAAACAAATTGGCAAATTCCAGATACAGAGTTTTTACTTCGGGGGGTTGGTAGAGGATCCAAAAACGTTTCAGCTCGCGGTACGGGTAAAACGTCGCGCCCACCGACACGCCGTCCTCGCTGATTTCGCAACGAACCGAATGTGGCTGTCGCCACACCAAATGGAACACCAGCACAAACAGCAACAGCAGCAAGACAAAAAAGTAATTGCCGGTCCAGACGCCAAACGCCGCCATCGCCACTCCCACCCCGCCAACCGCCAGGTACCACCGCCGGCCGCGTTGGTGGGGGGTCACGGCCGGAAATTCCCACGCGAAAAGCGTCCGCCCATGACTGGCGGATGACGCGGGTTGCGATGACGATATATCGGCCATATGCGAGGTCACGTTGCATCACACTTTCACCCACGTGGTGGGGGTGGCCCCGTCATTTGACGGGGAATATATTCACCCCCCGTATCAGCGCGGTGGGGGTGGGATACCATCTCCGGTCTACTGGTTTTTCCGCCCGCGGCGGATCCGCCGTAATATATATTTTAGAACGGAGGGGGCGAGATTCGAACTCGCGAAACCATTTCTGGTCTACTGGTTTTCAAGACCAGCCCTTTCAACCGCTCAGGCACCCCTCCGTTCTAAAATCTTTACCTATGGAGGCGGGCAGGACTATCCGATTAAACCACTCTCGCACCCCACCACTCAGTATATAGGTTTAAACCCTTCGGGTGATCCCCCGGAGGGGGACAAGACCAGCCCGTTTAACCCCTGCCCGCCGCGGATAACGCCATATGGCGTAACTTAAGCGGGACTCCGGCACCTCTCCGCCCTGGACTGAAGGCCATGGAGGCGGGACTCGGATCAGATCACCGCTCTGGGTAGCATACTCCTACCGCGCTGCTTTTTTCAAGCGATCTATCACTCTCACCACCTGCGCTTCCAAATGATCAAAAGTAAGATCCAACGCCTTATGCAGCAGGTGGCTAACCTCGCGGCTGTAGCACTCGGGTGCGCCGGGCAGGGTCAGACGCAGCGTCACTTCATAAGCGCGATGGTGGCGGAAAAACGCGGCGTGCGCGTGGAGCATCAGACTTTCCGCCGGAACGTTCAGCAAAGGCTTGGCCAACCGGTGCAGCTTGCCCTGCAGATACTCGGCAAATCCGGTCTTCGCCGCCTCGGATATCTCGTGGTAGGAAATTTCAACTTGCATGGATTTTTTTTGTTCAGGTAATTGGTCAACCTCGGAGAGGGTGGGATTCCGCTGCGCTTGAACCCGTCGTCGCTCCGCTCCTCCCCATAGGGCGTCCGCCCTCTGGCGTCCGCCTGCGGCGGACTGTCACCCCAAATGTGGGGGAACTTTTCCCCCAACGCCCCCTTGGGTTCGAATCCTCCGCACCACTATCTGACGTCACTATCCCAGCGTACTGGAATAGTGACGTCAGATTCGGAGAGGGTGGGATTCGAACCCACGAGGGACTTTCATCCCTAACGCCTTAGCACGGCGCCGCTTTCGACCGCTCAGCCACCTCTCCGCACGAAGTTGTCAGATGACAGTTTAAAGTTGGAAGTTACGGACGGTGATTTTAGGGGATGTCAACCGAGCTGACCGGCGCCTGTCCAATACGTGAAGAGGTTACCAAAATGCTTCAGGGTTGTCTAGGATCTGCCTTTCAAAGCCGTAATGGCCGCACGGTAACCGCCGCGGCCGAAATGCAGCCATCGTTCGACCCGGGCGATCGTCGCCGGGCCGACGTGCAACGCGGCCTGGATTTCCCGGTAGGTTTTTTCAGCTTGGAGCAGCTCGGCGACCTGCAAGCGGCGAATCAACATGATTCGTTCCTGGCGGTTGAGTAAATCTTTAAGAAAATTCCTCACGGCGGCTGGTGTCCGCAGTTGACACAGCACCTCGCACAAAGCATCCATCCACCGCTCCTGCGTTGAGTACGGCACGCGGTTGGCGTTATACCGGGCCATAATTGTCCAGAAAAATTTCGCGCCTTCATGCTACCATGCTACGTAGCATGGTAGCAAAAAATTTTGACGATGGCTTGAGCATTACCGGTGAGCGAGCGCCAGGGCGGAGACGGTAGCCGCGCCGGCCGCTTTAAGGCTGGCCGCGCACTCCCGCAGGGTGGCGCCGCTGGTCACGACGTCATCCAAGAGCAGCGGGTGACGGCCACGGAGATCAACGTCCAAGGGCACGGCAAAAGCGCCCGCGAGGTTACGCCGCCGCTGGTGGGCGCTCAATTTGACTTGCGGGGCGGTGAAACGGCGGCGCGCCAGCCACTCGGGAGAATAGCGCCAGCCCGTTTGCTGACAGAAGGCTTGGGCTAACACCGCCGCGTGGTTTTTTCCCCGCTCGCGCAGGCGCCGGCGGTGCATCGGGACCGGCACGACCGCGGAAAACTCGGGAACGGCACCCCCTTGATGCCGCAGGTGGGTGACGCAACGCAGCAAGAGCGAGGCCAGCATGGGTGTTAACGCCATCACCTGATGGTATTTCAACCAATGCACCGCGGTGGCCAATGGCTCGCGGTAAGGACAAGCCACCCACAGCCGGTCAAGCGGACAGGCCGACACGCAGCCCGCGCACGGCAAACCGCCCGACGACGACTGCAGGCATCCCGGACACAACATGATGCTGGATAGCGGAATGGACTTGAAACACTGGTCACACAAAAACGTCCCACCGCGTCCGCACCCGCAGCAACGGCGCGGGAAGAGGAGATCAACAAGGGTCTCACGAAAACTGAGCAGCCGGGACAAACTATGCATCAGCATGAACAATGACACCGAGTTATTTGTCCCTGGTCAAAGGTCATGGCAACGGGTCAAGTCATTGGTCATGGTCAATGGGGAAACCCTACGCCCGCAAACCTTTTGCTATACTCGCTGCCAAGACTTTCAACCATGACCATCAACCATACCCGCTGCCACGACTTATGACCAAGACTCACAACCATCGCCCAGACCAAACTCGCCGCCATGACCTAAAACCATGACGGTGACCGTAACGGGCATCGTTACCGTACGCCCATGACGCACGACCGCCATTCACTGCCAATCCGCGCGGTCAACCTGCCAGCCGAGGCCAGCCTTGACCAACGTCAGCGTAATTTTCTGGTACGTGGGCGCGGCGGCGCTGCCCCCGCGCGCTTCCGTGCGTTGGGTTTGCACCACCACCTGGGCTTCGGTTTCCGTTTCCGTGAGCGCGATAATCTGCGCGGACAACGCTTTGGTGCTGATGCCGTAAAATTCCGTGCCGGCCGGCAGCGCGAGTTTGACCCGGGCGGCAAACCGCTCCGTCATCAGCGGCGAAAGCGTCGCCAAATAATCGGGTTGACGTTCGCTGGAATAACTGCCGTAGCGTTCGGCAAACGTGATAGCGACCGCTTCCAGCGTTGATTGCGTGCGCGGTTCCTTGGTGACCGGCGCGGCGGGCGGCAATGCGACGGCGGGACTGGGTGCTGGCGAACCACCGGTGGCGGCTGGTTGATTGGTAACCGGACGGATCAGCCGCCGCGGCGCCAGCGCCAGAAGCACCACAATCAGGAGCAGAACAACGCCAATGACCACGACAATGATGATTTTGGTTCGCCGTGACATACTTCCGCGGTAGTTTCAATTAGTGTATGCTACCATGCTACGTAGCATGGTAGCAAAGAATTTCACCTTTTTCTCGCCCGCTCCCCTTTGCCCCCTCACCCTGGCCCTCTCCCCTGGGGAGAGGGAACGGAGGGCGGCGAGAATATTGGTCCCGGCTCAAGCTTATGAACTGAAATGGCATTTAGGTCGCGGCATCGGGCGCTCCCGGACTGACGGGCAGGTTGGCGGCAACATCGCTGTCGGCGGCCGCGGCGCCCGGGGATTGGGATGCGGCAAAGTCGCGCTTGGCTTGTTCAATTTCCAACAGCTGCCGCGGATCGGAGGTAATCAGCTGGTCCTCGGTGTAGGAGGCGACCACCTTGATCGCCGCGTGCTTGTCGCCGGCAAAAAAGATCCCCTCGCCGACCCCGCACTCCAGCAGCAGATACTTTTCCCCTTCGGTCAGGACAAAGGTCTTGGCCACCAAATCAATGGACGCCGACGACTGCCGCATCAAGAGCTGAAGCGAACTGTTCGTCACAATCGCCGCCCCGTACGGCGAAAGCAAAAAGTCGTTGACGTCCTGGGTGATGGTGGTCACCCCAAGGTAATACTTGCGGCACCGTTTGACCAAGGCGTAGATGAACTTGGCCGAGTCTTCGTGCTGCATCAGCCACCAGGCCTCATCAATCACCATCAGGCGCTTTTTGAGCTCGGAGCGCACCACGTTCCAAATGTAGTTGACAATGGTGTAAATCGCGATCGGCCGCAACTCGTCTTCCAGGTCGCGGACCGAAAAAACCACCAGTTGGTTCCGCACGTCAATGTTGGTCGGGCTGTTGAACAAGCCGGCAAACGTCCCCTCGGTGTATTTCTTCAGCCGCAGCACCACGTCCGCGCCGCCCTCCATCCCCTCCAAGACTTCTTGAAAATCCTGCATGATCGGCGCTTCCACGCGGCGCAAATCCGCTTGAGCCGTAATGTCTTTTTTGGCGTAGGTTTCCAAGAGCGCCCGGTCCACCAGCGCGTCCTCCTGCGGCGTGAACCCCAGCCGGCCAAGTTGGCCCAGCGGCCGGCCGAGCATGATGCGGAACAACCCCTTGAGCGCAATCACCGACCCGCGGATGATGTCAGCGGCGCGCTGCTCGCCCACCGGCCGCGGCAGGTCAAACGGGTTAAGCTTGCTTTCCGACGAAAGGGAAATGTTGATGTAGGTGCCGCCGACCGCGTCGCAAAGGTGCTGGTACTCGCGCTCCGGGTCAATGATGATGATGTCAGTGCCCAGCATCAACGACCGCAGCACTTCCAGTTTAATCGCGTAGCTCTTGCCCGCGCCGGACGTCGCGAACACCACCATGTTGGCGTTCTGCAAACTGAAACGGTCAAAGAGGATCAAACTGTTGTTATGCCGGTTGATGCCGTACAGCACCCCGTCGTCCGACGTCAACTCCGATGAAATGAACGGAAAGGAACTGGCGATCGGCGAGGAGTTCATGTTGAACGCGATCATCAGCTCGTCTTCGCCCACGGGCACCGTGGAGGTAAACCCCTGCTCGGCCTGGTAGAGGACCTTGCGCGAATACACCAGCTTGCTCCCGAATAACGTCTCGACGTCGTCGGAGAGCCGCTCCAACTCCTTGCGGTCATGGGCGTACAAGGTGACGTAGAGCCCAAACTGGAAAAAGTGCTCCACCCCCTGGGTCAGATCATCGCGGAGCTGCTCGATGTCGCGCAGCGCCGTTTCGCGGATGGGATCGCGCGGCGCCCCTTTCTCGCGGTCGGCCAAAATCTGGGCCTCGAGATTGCCGACCCGTTTTTTGAGCTGCTTGAGGATGATGTCCGACCGGACCGGGTAGAAAAACATGCTGATGTCCAGCGGCAGGTTGAGGTTGATGATCGGCGCAAACCAGCCCACGGTGATGTAGCGGGGGTAGCCGATGACAAAGATCGTCCGGACATAGAGATCGCCCAGCATCAAAAACGTGGGCTTGACGTCCAGGGCCGCCGGCGCGATTAGGTCGCGGATCGAAACGACGCCCTCGCGGTAAACGCGTTCCTCTTCCAGCACGATTTTTTCGGTCGAAATCTGCTCCAGCTCGCGCCGTTTGCGTTCCGCCGGCGTCAATGACTCCGGTTGCGGCCGGGCCGCCCGCCGCTCCTCGCGCTCCAGTTGTTGGGGACGAAACATGGGTGAGTGAGTAGGTTGTAGGTTGTAGTGAGTAGTTGGTAGATCGGTCGGCCGGTCGGTCTGCTCACTCCTCACTACCAACGACAACCTCGTTACGGTTCCACTTGCAGTTGATTCAAATCCACCAATTTCTGCCGTTCTGACACGCCCGGGTTGTACGTATTGTAGTAGAGCTCAATCAACCCCTGGGTGTCCACGGGCACGGCTTTGAGGCCAATGCTCCCCAGGGCCGAAACCACGTGGTCCACCCGCTGCAGCAGCTCGCGGCGCCGGGCTTCAAAGCGTTCCCGCGAGAGCCGAACGGCGCCGGCGGCTTTGAAAACTTCCAGCAACCGCCTGAACCACCCCTTCTGCTTGTCCGACAACGGGTTATGCGGAATCACCAAGTAAAAACGCTTGGTCATGATTTCGCCCAATTCAACCAATTCACCGACGTACTGGCGGTATTCGGCGATTTGCAGCTTCAGCAGTTCGTTGGTCTGCTCCTTTTCCTTTTGCTCCAACTTCCCCAAGTACGCGCTGATGTTGAGTTTTCTCGATTGAATGAGAATCTGGAGCGGAAAGTCAATCGCGTTCAAAAAGTTGACGTACGCGGCAATGATGGCGTTCTGCTCGTCCTCGGACTTCAGGGAAAAATTAATTGACGACACCAACAGCACCGCGCGCAACGTGCCGTCTTTGAGCACCACGCAATCCTCTTTAATTTCCGCGATCGGCTGCAGCCGCTGGGTGCTGGGGTACTTGGCCTTGCGCTTGGGCGCGCCAGTCGGGGGTTGGGCAGATTGTTGCTCTTTTTTCTTGGCCATGGTCGAGTGAGTAGTTAGTAGTGAGTAGTTGGTAGTTAGCAGATGGTAGACCGGTCGGCCGATCGATCTACTCGCTACAACCTACTCACTACTCACTCATTATTCCTCCCCTTCTCCCTCATACACGCCGCCGGTGTCCACAATCAGCGACAACTCCACCAACCGCGAACTGCCGACCGCCGGCTTGACCCGCGGCGGCACCACCGGCTTGACCGCGACGACTTTCAAATGCGCCGCGAGCTCACCCGCGCTCAACCGCTTGTCCCACACCCGCAGCCGCGGCCGCTTCATGGTCTGCAGGAAATTGAGCAGCAAGTAATGGACGGGCCGGCCGTTGATTTTGATGAACGCGAACAGGATGGTGAAAATCGCAATGGTGATCAGCCAGAACAAAAAGAGCGTAAAATCGGAAATTTTGTACGCCACGAACACCAACCCGCCGGCGGCGAGCAAAATGATGAACTGGCGCACGGTGATGGGGCCAATCACCTTGTCCTCAACATCCAGAAATTGCGGCACGACGAATTGCTGCATCGTGAGTGAGTAGTTGGTAGTGAGTAGTGAGTAGATCGTTTCTATTCAATGGTTCAATTCATCGGCTATTCGGTTGAGCATGCGCATCACCGCATCGAGCAGTCCATCAACGGTTGAAAAATTGAGTTGACGGCCAAAGGGGAGGCGCTTCGCGATTTCGATTTGGGTTTCGAGCTCGGCGCCGGAAGCATATGCGATCAATATAAAGTTACGGAAATTCTTGCGAGATCCGCAACGACTGCCTTCGGCAATGTTGGACGGGATCGAAACTGCCGCCCGACGTAATTGCGAAATTAACCCATACCGCTCTGCCGGTGGGAATAGTTCCGTTACGGCGTAGATATCACAAACAAGATCCATCGCTTTCTGCCAAGCAATCAGATCTTTGTACGACTGTATTTTCTCCATAGTAATCCAGCAACTCTGTTCTACTCACTACTCACTACAAACTACTCACTCACCTAAAACCTCAAACTCCGATTCAAATCCGCGATGGCTTCAAATTCGGAAACGCGCAAGGTCTCCTGCCCGCTGGACTCGGCTTGCGCCATGGCTTCAGCGATCGGGAGTTTGCCGCCCATGGCGCGGGCAGCCAGTTGGGTGTACAGCCCAAACACCGGACTTTTGCGCCAGGCGACAATCGCGGCGGCTTTATGCCCAAACGACTGCTGCTCCAAGAGCATGATTTTTTCCCGGATGCGTTGGCAGGTTTGGACCGGATCCGGCCCCAGCTGTCGGAAATCCGTCAAGGTCAGCTCCTGCAGCTCTTCTAGGGGGCCAATCAGCTTGGGCGCCATACGCTCGGCCACCGCGACGGGCGGCACCGCGGTCGGTGGCGCAATCGGAGGAGGAACTGATGGAGTAAACACTGGCGTCGCTGGCCGCGCCGTAATCGGTGGCGACGAAATCGGTGGTGCAATCCGCGGCGTGTCCAGCGGCGTTAATTGGATACGCGGGGTGATCCGCGGCTGCCTGAATTGTGATTCGACGGGCCTGATTCCTGATTCCTGATTCTTGATTCCTGATTCTAGATTCGTAATTCGCGCCGGCGGTTTGGGCAACGGCACGGTTTTAGGCGCGACGCGCGGCGGCAACGGCATGAGCGTCATCGGTTTGGCAAAGGCACGGTCGGCCGCGTGGCTCAAGGCAACCGGCGACGCCAGGGGAAGCATGCCCACGCTGGCCTCAAGTTCGCGGCGGCCAAGATCCTGCGTCTGCCGCATACCCTCGGCGTACCCAAGGTAATGGCGTTCAATCAGGCGACTGACGCGATCCGCGAGCGGCGCGTCAAACCCCAAACCGCCTTGATCAACGGACTTGAGCAACGCTTCGCGCGTCTCCATCACGTCGCGCACATCCTTAAACCGCGAGAGCACGACTTGCCGGAGGCGTTTCTGCCGCTCCGGATCGCTCAGATTGAGCTTGAGTTCGGCCACGACTTGATCCACCAGTTCCACCAAACGCGAGGCGGCAGCCGCTCGAACCGGCACCCCTTGATCAGACCTTGCTGTTGCCGCGGCCGCCGCCACCCCGGCCCACGGCTCCACTTGCCCATTGCGCAGCACCTTAAACTGACCATCCAAGTCCTTAAAGAGGAGCTCGCCAAAGTTGGAGGAGGAAGTGGAGAGAATCTCGGGCATACGCCGGTAAATTCCAAGCACCAAATTCCAAACAAATTCTAAAACTTAAAATTCCAAACTTTAAGTTTTTTCCAATATTGCGCTGAATATTTTCCGCAACTCTATGGTTTCCTGAATCAATCTTCGCTGAAGCAATCGTAATTTTGCATTATCGCCGACGATACACAATCGCAACCAAAGACAGCTCTCTTTCGTTTCTTTGCGACAAATTTTGATCCGATGCGCAAAATCTTTCTT
Source organism: uncultured Gammaproteobacteria bacterium (assembly GCA_964373635.1). Lineage (GTDB taxonomy): Bacteria > Patescibacteriota > Patescibacteriia > Buchananbacterales > GWA2-38-13 > VMFR01. The sequence continues at coordinate 338 of CAYJVS010000036.1, read as the reverse complement.
ACCGAGAGATTCATTCGCTTCGATATAATTGGCTGCCTGCGAACCGGAAGATCGAATGAGCTGCTTGCCGTACTCATAATTGGCAGTTGTTTTTGGTAGCTGCTGCGTAAAATCGCGACACTGCTCGGCAAATTGGTACGTCCGTTCTTCTAGGTTGTAGGGTTGGGAATTTGTATTATTGATCATTGGGTATTGTTTGGAATTTGGTGCTTGGAATTTGGAATTATCAAATTACTCGAGCCACTTGAACGTCTTACCCTTGACATCGTAGTACGCCAGCGCGGAAAGCTCCGGATGCCCGTGCTGCCGGAACAAATTGCCCAACTGCACCCCAATTC
>CAYJVS010000035.1:0-9960 GCA_964373635.1 uncultured Gammaproteobacteria bacterium | reverse complement strand
AGTTTAACCCTTGTCTAACGGGGTTTACCCGGTACTTGATACGGGGCGGGAATGACAAATTAACAGGTAAAAATACTCAAGTGCGTAAGTCCTATCATAGTTGAGTTTGTGCGACATCCGATGTCGTTTTGTTGGCGATAGCCAAATTTTTGCTTAACCCGGCTAACACGACATCCGATGTCGTACAAACGTACAAATTGACATTTTAATTTTATTCTAGCGTCGCAAAATAATTATCGGAAAAACTTGGACCGGAGGACTGAAAATGGCGCCCCACGGGCTTACGACCGTGGCTTGCCGCGGCCTGCCCCGTCGCATGACGGGGAGGCGAGAAAAAAATCCTCCGGCTTAGCCAGAGGATTTGCCGGGACGGCCGCCGAAACGGCGCTCGCGGCTGGCGTACCACGCCAAGGCCTTATCTAAGTCCTCCTCCGAGAAATCCGGCCATAAAACCCTCGGAAAGCACAGTTCGCTGTAGGCGCCTTGCCACAGCATGAAACCGGAAGTCCGGTAATCTCCGGCAGTCCGAATGATCAAATCAACGGGGGGCGCGGCGCCGCTCCACAGGCGCTGGGTAAATTCCTCCTCCGTCACCTGTTCTGGGCGCAGGCCGTCACGGATACATTGACGGCACGCCGCGAGAATCTCCGCCTTGCCCCCGTAATTAAAGGCAATCTGCGCCACAAAATCGCCCGCGCCGGCGGTCTGTTCTTCGGCCTTGGCGATCAGCCCTGCCAACCGCTTGGGCAAGGGTTTCCCGCGGTGGCCAATGACTTTGATGCGCACGCCCTCGGCAAGCAGTTCCGGCACTTCGTGCCTGAGAACCCACCCCATGAGCCGCATGAGATATCTGACTTCAAACGCTGGCCGCTTCCAATTCTCCGTTGAAAAGGCGAAAAAAGTGGCCACCGAAATCCCGCGTTCTTTGCACCAACGGGCGATCTTCCGGAGCGCCTCGTATCCTTTCTGGTGGCCCTGGATGCGCCGCACCCCATGGAGCTTCGCCCACCGACCGTTGCCGTCCATGATAAACCCCACGTGCCTGGGGATGTTCTTTTCTCCTGCCATATGACCACTCCCCTACTCCCTGAAAGAACCAACGGTAAAATAAAAGATCAAGCCGTTCTTTGTGGTAAAGAAAGTTTACCCCAAGCAGTTTAGCAGGTCAAAGGGAGATGGAAATATCAAATTTATGTCAAATTCATTGACAATCATAAAAAATTATGATAAATTTTCATCCGGTACATTTGTTGCTTAACAAGGCCTTTTTTTCGGCTTAGCCGAGAAAGGAAACAGTCGTGGATAGATTCCTGAATGGCGTTATCGCGTGGCTCCTGGTGTGCCTAGCGCTTGCCGTAGTGCTTGCCGTGGCGAAGAAAAATAAAGGTAGCCCAGAGAATGAATTTGAAGTCGAGCCCGCGACCACCGCGAAAAAAACGCTGAGTATGGTCAACCCGACTCCCCCGCCGCTTTCCCCGCCAGTCCGCGTTGAACCGGCCCCGCGAGCATCGGCCCCGACGCCAACAACGGCCGCCCGTCACGGACGGACGATCAATGCGATCGTGGTGCACCACTCCGAGAGCGCGCATGGCGACAGAACCACGATTGACCAATGGCACCGCGAGCGCGGCTGGGATTCCGTTGGTTACCACTACGTGATCACCAACGGGATTTCCCACAGCGGGCAACCGTGCCGGGATGGAGAAATCCAAACCGGGAGGAATGAGGGTACCGTCGGCGCGCACGCGCGGGGAAGAAACCAGAGCAGCCTCGGCATCTGCTTGATTGGCACCACTGCCTTCACAACGGCGCAGCGCCGTTCCCTCCGAACACTGCTAGTGGAACTCTGCCGCCGCCACGGCATCGCGCCGAGCTCGGCAACCATCCAGCGCCACCACGAACGGTGCCCGGGACCTGGGCTGAACCTTGAGGCCATCATCGAGGAGATTGCCGCCGATGGATGACGCGGCGGCCCCACCTCTCCCCTTCATGCCGCCTGGCGCGACTTCGCGTCAGGCGGCTTTTCTTGCTACCCGCGTGTCCCATATGTTAGCATGGCGCCAGAATCATGACCTTTGAAAACCTGCTGGGAGCGGCGTTCGCTCATCCGATCGGGGTGAGAGAAGAGCTGCTCCCGTAACGACGATTTAATGCTCCGCAATGGGTGCGCGGCAAAGATGAATCGTCAGTCCAGTGGTTCAGTCCGCGGGCCATCCACGTTGATGGCGCGCGGTGGAAAGGAGGACGTACATGCGTTCAGATGCCGGTTCTGAAGTCGCCACGCCGAGTTCTCGACTCCAGTGGGGATTGAGGGCGGTACTCGCCGGTACCTCGGCAACGTGGTGGGAGGCACTCGATCGTCCGGCCCGCGTGAGTTTCACGCTCACGCTACTGAAGCTGCCGATCACGCTGGTCGCCTTTTCCCTGATCGTTGGGTCCAACCTCTTGCCCCGTGCGCTCCTCGAGGTAGCGGCGGTGATCCTGGTTGCCGCGGCTGCCGTGCTCGACCTCGCCGATGGGGTCGTATTCAAACATTCAGCCCAGGCGGGGAACAAAATTCTCCGTGACCAACGCCGGGTCCTGGACGTGGTCTGCGACCGCGTGCTGATCTTTGGCACGATCGTCCCCCTGGCGTTCATCGGCTTCCCCCTGGTGGCCGCTGTCTTGATCTTGCTGCGCGAACTAGCAGCAGCGATCATCTGCGGCGTGCCGTACCTCCGCGGCGGGTTAGTCAGGACGCACAACCTCGCCTCGCGGGCGGCGATGACGCTGGTCGGGGTCCAGGTGGTCTACTACTGTCTGGGCAATCCCCTCTCAATGGCGCTCTCCGCCGTCTATGCCAGCATCGCCGCGTGGGGTCTCATCCAGTACCAACTGACCCCCAAGGAGAACTAGGCCCAGGTTACCTGAACACATCGGTCCCGCTGCTCCCACGCACGCGGGACCTTTTTTAACCTCGCGGAGTTTGCCATAGACCAGAAAATTCGGTAGAGTACGTTGGTGTCCAACCCAGCGTTGTTTGTACCCGCGGCCGTCCCGCACTTTTACCGGGGTGTAGCGAAGTGGTATCGCGCACGGTTCGGGACCGTGAGATCGGGAGTTCGATTCTCCCCACCCCGAAAAAGTTCGTACCACTCCGGACATCCGATGTCCGGATTCCGGACATCGGATGTCCGAAGTTCACGCTCACTACAAAGCTTGGGTCTTGGCCAACTCTGGTCAAGGCCCTTTTTTTAACCCCGACCGGGGACACCTCACTTCACCCACCCGCAGCGCTGCTCGCTGGCAACGCAGGCGCAGGCAAAGCCGTCGTCTTTCGGCGTGGTTTGCACCAGGCAATCGGTGATGAGATTCTCAAACTCTTTGGGCGTTGAGGTGCAAATCAGCTTGCCGCAGCCGTAACGCAGCTCTTGGCACTCCCCCGCTTGCTGGCACGTCCCATCGGCGGCCTGGAAGCGAACGGAGGACGGCGTCGCACCGACGCCTGGCGTGGCCCCGGGTGCGGGTGACGGCCCCTGGGGCGGGCGAACGCCCAAACAGCCGGACACCACCAAAGCCGCGGCCAAAAGTAAAAAAAATTTCATACGTGGTGTTCCCGCCGAACTTGTTGCAGCAAATCAAGGACGCCGAGCTGACGCGCCCACTCGTCCAGGTACTGAAAATCTAACTGATGACCCGAAATTTGGAGCACCGATGCAACGTCTTCGAGCTGTCGCGCTGAACCTAACGCCTGATGCCATCGTAGTTTGTTTAAGATTAAGTCCTCCGGCGAAACAAAGTACACCGCCTGGCCGTCCAGATGCTCCAAACGCCGGCGCTTAAACTGCGAGCTCAGGAATGGGTCGCTGGCGCCAATCCAGAAATCCACTTTCGCCCCGCTCTGAGGATCGATAAAGTTGAACTCACCGCCGCGCCGCATCGCCGCGGCAACGGTTTCCTCGACAACGTAACCGGTAGGGGAAAGCTCCCGCGGCGCCTGCACGAGCGCATCCATTTGCGGCACCACAAGTTGGGCGACAACGTCTACGTCGAAAGTGGCCCGCGGTCGACCCCACACCGAGACCGCAAACCCACCGGTCACGAAGTACTGAACCTTAAGCCGCTCGAGTATGGCGGCCACTTGCACGAGAAGCTGCTCGGGATTGATGATGCTCATGGAGCCGATTCAATTTCATGCATAGCACGGATAACGCGGCGGCAATCGCAATTTTTTTTCCGCCGGCATGCGCCGGAAAATCTCATCCTGGATGTCCTGGGCGGCCGGCTGGGATGACGAGGGATGCGTTTCCATAACCGGTGATGACGATACATTGCGACGACCGTAGACTTCACGCGGACATTAATTGCCTGTTAGGCCGGTTTTGGTTTCAAGTTTTATTCCCCCCCCGTGGTGGGACACGCTTTACGTTTCAGGACCCTACCGAAAGTGATCCAAAAGCTCGCTGACCTCCCGCGTTACGACGCGCTCGGTCAAGGGTTGGCCCATCAGCTGGGGGAAATGGTCTTCGTAGGTTGGCCGAAGTTCGCGGTACAGCACTCCGAGGGGAATTTTCCCGTTCCATTCCCCGGCCAACAAGAGGGCCTTATTCTTGTCGCGGGGATCATGCTCACTGGGCGTGAGTTTCACGGTGTGCGCTTGGTACCACTCGCGAGTATTGAGATGATTGAAGGTAACGCACGGCTGCAAGACGTCAAGGACCGCAAACCCGCGATGCTGGATCGCCTGCTGATAGAGTTCGGCCAAACCGGGCAGGTCGTCGGAAAAGCCGCGGCCTACCCATGTGGCGCCAGCGGAAATCGCCAACTGCAGCGGCGCCAGCGGACGGTCAGGGTCGCCCGTCGGCGTGGACTTGGTTTCCATGCCTTCGGCTGATGTCGGTGACGCTTGTCCGGTGGTTAAACTGTAGAGCTGGTTATCGTGAATGACGTAGACGAAATCCGCGTTGGTGCGGCAGGTGTGCAAAAAATGGTTGCCGCCCTCGCCAAAGCCGCCACCGTCGCCGGCAAAACAGATCACCTCGAGCGAGCGATTGGCGAGCTTACAGCCCAACGCCGCGGGCAACGCGCGTCCGTGGAGGGAATGGAATCCGTAGGCGTGAAACCAATTGCCGCCGTTGCCGCCGCAGCCGATGTCGTAGACGCACAAGAGCCGGTGTGGCGGCAGGTCCAGGGCCGCTAACGCCCGCCGCAGCGCCGCCCACATGCCGAAATTCCCGCACCCCGGGCACCAGGTCGGACGGTAGTTGTTGGTGTAGTCGGCAATTTGGGTCATGTGAGCAGCTTATAGGTTATAGCTGATAGCTCATAGAATCTTGTTGGAACATCAACTTTTTATTTGCGCCTATAAGCTAAAAGCTATCAGCTATACTACAATAACGCCTTGACCTTCTCCACCACTTCCTCGGGCCAGAACTGACTGCCGTTGTACTTGAGCAGCTGGTGGTGAGGGGCAAAGCCGGTCTGACCGCGCAAGAGCGTGGCAAACTGTCCGGAAAAATTGTTTTCAATCGTCACCACCTGCCGGGCGGCGGACATCAGCTGCATCAGCTCATGCTCGGGCAAGGGCCAGACCGCGGGCAGGTGCACGTAGTTGACGTACGGCAGGTCGCGGAGCGCCTCCAGTGTTGGACCTTTGGTTGACCCCCAGCCGACCAGGGTCAGCTCGGCATGAGCTGGGCCAAAGCGCACCGGTTTGGGGAGTTGCTGCAAAATCCCGCGCACTTTAGCGAACCGCTTTTCCATCATGCGGCGGCGGACGGCCTCGCCGGTCCCGAAGCTTTCAATCGCCATGCCCGTTTCGTCATGCTCGTCGGAATTCGCCAGATGGACGCCGCCCGGGGTACCCGGCAGCGCGCGCGGCGACACGCCATCCGGGGTAAACGCGTACCGCTGGTACGGACGGCCATTGTTCAATGCCTCGGCATCAAGAATTTTTCCTCGCGCCATGGTGGGCTGCGGGGCGGAAAAATCCGGCAGGGTCACCCCGGTCTCGCAGAGCAGCTTGTCCATGAGCACAAACACCGGAATCTGATAGGCTTCCGCCAGATTAAACGCTTGACCGGCGGCCGCGTACGCTTCCGCCGGGTCGCCGGGCGTCAGGACAACTCTCGGGAAATCACCATGCCCGCAGTTGACCAGATACTTCAAATCCCCCTGTTCCGTCCAGGTCGGCAATCCGGTCGCCGGCCCCGGGCGCGAACACACCACAACAACCAATGGAGTCTCGGTCATCGCCGCCAAGGCCACCGCCTCGTTCATCAGGGCAAAACCGCCGCCCGAGGTTCCCACCGCCGCCCGCGCGCCGGTAAAACTCGCGCCAATCGCGACGTGCACCCCGGCAATCTCATCCTCGGGCTGGCGCACCACCATGCCGGTCCGCTTGGCCCAGGCCGCGAGATGGTGCAAAATGGCCGACGACGGCGACATCGGGTACGCGACGTACATCTGGCACCCCGCCGCCACCAGCCCGAGACTCAATGCATCGTTTCCCGTGAGCAGCGGCGGCCGGCCGGGATTCGGCGCGGTGGTCAAACGGTACGGAAAGCGCTCGGGGTGAAGCTGTTGCAGGGCAGTGTGGCCGAGCCGCGCCGCCTTGACATTCACCGACACGGTGGTGGAACCCTTGCGGCCGAACAGCGCGGCCATGGTCTCCGCCAATACGGCGGCGCCAAATCCCAGCAAACCCAGGGACGCACCCACCGCCACCATGTTGGCCGTCAGCGGTGGAAGATTGGCCTGTGTTAGCAGCTGCTTGAGCGGAAGTGGGAGCATGACGCGCGGCTGTCCGCGGGTCAGTTCACCGGAAACCGAATCCGCATCGTAAAGGATCACGCCGTCGGGCGCGAGTTCCCGGGCATGAAGCTGCACGGTCTCGTCGTTAAGGGCAACCAACAACTGGATGGTTCGCAACGGCGCGGAAATCGGATGCCGGCTCACGCTGACTTGCGTGGCGCCGTGGCCGCCGCGAATGATGGAGGGAAATTCGGAATACGTGACAACATGATAGCCGCTCCGGAGACAGCACTTGGCCAAGGCCGCGCCCGCGGCCTGCTGTCCCTGCCCGCCGGCGCCGCCGATTTTCCAAGTAAAAATTTCCCTCCGCGCCATATCCGCTGGGTATTGTACCATAACCGGCAATGAGTGACACGCCCGTAAAAATAACCCCGCGATGAACATCGGGGGGCTATTTTCAACCAACGAAAATAATTGAAGGCGCCAATCCGAACGGCCACAAAACGGCGACGAGGGTCTACAAGTCAGCCGGACGGACCGTCATGCGCTTATTCTCTTTGCAGCGGGCAACGGCGGCATCCAGCATCTTGGCCACCTGTTTGCTGACGGCTTCCATCGTGTCGCTGGACGTATGGCAACCTTTGGCCTTAATGTAGGCCTTGACTTTTGAACCAACCACGAGTGAGTCCATGAAATCACCTCCTCTCTATGAACATGACGCTTCCCAGGGGCGGGAAATGACGTATCCCCAGTATAGCAAACCCCCCCCGCGCCTGGCTACTTCGCGTCAATCCCCGGGGTGGTGAAGGGTATGGCATGACCCAGAACCCCCAGTAACCGATGGGGAATGGCATTGCCTTGAGCAATCTGGCGCAACAGCACCGCGGCCGGCCGCACCGTCCGCTCCTGCGTCTGGAAGTTCACCCCGAGCAGCCCAAACCGCGGAAGAAACCCGAGGTGCCATTCATAGTTATCCAAGAGCGACCACCAGAAATACCCCCGCACGTCCACGCCGGCTTGAATCGCGTGGTAGACCTCCTTGAGGTAGGCCACCAAATACCGCGCGCGCTTGGTTTCGTGGGCCGTGGCGATGCCGTTTTCGGTGATATACACCGGCAGGCCGTAGCCGCGGTAATCCAAGAGCACGTCAAACATCCCTTGCGGGTAGACCTCCCACCCCACTTCGCTCATCTCGCGGTGTTCTTCTCTGGCCTGCAGAAAAAACCGCAGGGTCCGAAAATGCAGCGCCTTGAGGCGGTAGTGGAAATAGTAATTGACGGCGATCAGATCGTGGCAGCGCCGGCCCGTCAGCGTGATGAACGAATGATTCCAGAGCCAATCCGCGACGCGAATAAATAGCCAGCTGGGCAAGGAATGTTGCCGGTAGGCGTAGAGCGACACGGCGTTGGAGGTAAAGCCGACCCGCGGCGCCGGCCAATGCTGCCGGCGGTAGATGGCGTGAATCTCGTGATACGCGGCGCGGTGGGCGCGCACGAACTGCCAGTACACGAGCATCGTGAGCCAGTAACTTTTCCGCTGCGGCGGCCACAGCCCGACTAGATACGACTGCAGCGCGTAGACGAGAGGTTCATTGATGGTCAGCCAAAACTCCACCAGGTCGCCCAGCTCTAAAACGATGAAGCGCACGTACCGTCGGTAGGCGCGCACGACCGCCGGCGTGGTCCAGCCGCCCGCCTGGGCCAGCCACCGCGGATTGGTGAAATGGTGGAGCGACACCATCGGCGCGAGGCCAAGGCGGCGGCATTCGGCAATCAAGTCGCGGTAGTGCGCCACGGCCGCGCGATCCCACGTTCCTGGGTTAGGTTCAATTCGGCTCCACTCAAGCGAAAATCGGTACGCGGTATGCCCCAGCGACTTAACCAGCCGCAGATCCTCGCGGTAACGGCGGAACTGGTCGCACGCCCGGCCGGAGCGCGGCCGGCCGGCGGCGGCGTTTTCCCACGCCCACCAGTCGTTGTTGGCGTTACCGCCTTCAACTTGATGCGCCGACGTCGCCGCGCCCCACAAAAATCGCGGCGGAAAATACAACGTCCGGTGGTGCTTGAGACGTTCTCCCGCATCCGCGGTGACGGCAACCTCGCGACGCTGCGCCATAGGCGTTTCCAGTATAGCAGAAAAAAACTTCGCGGGCGAAAAAAGAAAAGCCAGAAAAAGAATAAGGCAATCCTTTCCCTGGCTTTTGTCCAACTCCTTGGACTCTCTAGAAATGGCCCAGTTCTACGCTCCCCAACTCGCGGAGGGGAATCCGGGCCGCATGGCGGAGGTCACCTTGAAGCGCGGCTTCCTTATTGGGTGCAAAGCAAATGACGCGCTGTCCGTTGTGATCGCGCACCAGGGTCCGCAGCCGCTCTGGATGCTCACAGTACGCCTTGGGTACCCGAGTGGATCCACCGAGTGGGACGTCGTTGTAGGAACGACAGATCACGGTGTAAACGTCACGCCGTGGCCTGAATCCCTCGTTGTCGAGTGCCTGATGCTGTTCCGCCAACGCCTTCTGGATCTCCGTGAGAGTCATAATGACCTCTCCTCTGTCCAGTCTCCTCGAAAGAACGTAACCCAACCACCAACGCGCCGCCTCCCACGGCGCGAAAAAAATTGCTTTTGACCGACGCCAAAGTCGTCCCCACCCTGGTGACACCCAACCTTTGGCAGTCTCCAACGGTCAAAGAGCACCCTCTAAGTTCTCATCTACCATGACGGAATAAAAAATTCAACCCCAGCAAATTTTTTCGCTTGATTACTCGGTTTTTTCCCGCCATCCGGTGACGGTGACCTGACCGCCAACAACGGTCGCATCCACCTTGAGTTGGCGGCTGAAAGTCGCCACGGTGCTGGTGACGTGGATGGTACGGAGGCTGCCGCTGCTTTCCACACTGACGGTGCAGGTGGCTTCGCCCAGGCCGACCGTTCCGCCGGCGTAAGCGCTATCGCGCGCCAAATGGAGTATGGAGTCCTCCGCGCACCCGTCAGCCGCGGCCAGACTTTGCGCCGACTGCCGCTCACCTAACCCCGTGACCAGTTGCGTGACGCTGCCCAGGCTGACGCTTAACGCCACGCTCAAGGCAACCGCGGCCATGACTAAAATCGTCACCAGCGCCGCCACCCCGCGCGGCGGGGAGTTCACGGCTTGAGCATGGAGTCTCGACATATCAAATAGTAGATTTCGGCAACGCGGATCCAAACGCGGATCTACCCCGCGGATCGAAA
>CAYJVS010000034.1:0-10034 GCA_964373635.1 uncultured Gammaproteobacteria bacterium | reverse complement strand
AACGGAGTTTTCCTTTGACCACTGGCTTGACCAGCTTGAAGCCTGGTACCGGCGCCCGGCGGCTGGATAATGGAATCGGCATGAGCAATTGGGAATTTTGTTTGTCTCCGTGACCACTCGGATATCACGCTTGGTGCAATTCGTCAATCGTCGGCTAGAGTCGCCGGCGTTTTTCGCGGCGTTGGCAGCTGCCACCGTCGGTTACTTCATCTTGACCCGGCTGGTGCAAGATCGGTTTTTCCCGGCTGGCCCGCGGCCCGCCGAGTTGTTTTTAAGTTACGGCGGTTATCTCCGGCCCGAGCCGCTGGAACTGCCGTTGTTCGCCCTGGGGTATCCGATCATCCCCGTCCTGGCCCTCATTTTACAACCATTGGTGGGTAAACTGGCGGCCGGCTGGAGTCGCTGGCGTCATCTGCCGCGATGGTTGGCGCTGGTTGTTGGCGTGCTCGTGCTGGTGGCCGCGATCGCGCGATGGGAGCGGTGGCTGGGAATTGGAATGACCGCGGTCGCGTACCTGCAACGCGAAGGTATGGCCCGGGCGCTATGGCTGCTCGTGACAAAGCGGCTGTGGGTCAATCAGCTCCTGTTGCTTTTGGCAGCCGTTGGTTTTGTCGTCGTGGCGTACATCAGCCGCCGCCGCCGCGCGATCCCGGTGGTGCCCGAGCCGCAACGCGAGACCCGGATTGCCCGCTGGCGGTGGTTGGCGTTAGCCCTGGTGGCGCTCGTGGTCGTTCACCCGAACTTCCCAGTTGACTATCACCACTTCAGTTACTTCATGGGCGCGGTCAACGACCAGCTCCACGGCAAGCCGCTCTTGGCTGAAACGACCAACCTCTACGGCATCTTAAGCCACTACTTTTTGACCGCGGTTTTTGGCCTCGGGCTGCTCCCGTTGCGCTACCCCTCGCTGACGCTGGTGGTCACCGTGTTTTTTCTCGGATTCTTTTTTGGTTGGTACGCGGTGCTCCGGCGTTGGCTCACACGCGAAACCTTCGCGCTGCTCGGACTGGTGACGCTCGTTGCGGTGTTGTTTTTATTTCAGACCAGCCCGACGCGTTCGGCGTATAATTTTCCGGCCATGACGCCGTTTCGGTTTTGGCTGGTGTTGCCGGTGGCCGCGCTCCTGACCGCGTCAACCGTCAAACGATGGCGCCGGCAATTGGCGATTGCCTTGTCCTGCGTGGCGGTCGGGTGGAATCTTGAGTTTGGCGCCGCGTTAGCAATGGCCACGGGTTTCACTTTGTTGGTCAGCGAGTCCGGTCCCCTTCCGCGGCGATTGCTGCGGCTGGCAATGTCGTATATCCTGTGGCTGGGCGCGGTTTGGCTCGTCATCACGTTGGGCAATGTTGCCGTCTATGGCCGTTGGCCCGATTGGCTCCCGTATCTCAATGAGGCGCGACGATTCAGCCGCGGCGAAAATTCTTCCCCGCTGCCGCTGGTGGGGGTGTTTAGCGGCATGGTGTTCACGTCGCTGGCGGTGGTGGTTTCGCAGCTCCAGCGCAAGCGTTTGGGCGCGGCCGTGGATCAGCCGCTCCTGCTGTTGGCAACCTACGGGGCGGTAGCGATCGCCCACTATGTTGCCGAGTCAACCTGGCAACAACTGTTTTTGGCCCTGTGGCCCTACACGTTGGTGTGGTTGGCGCTGGCTGACCGGTATTTCAGCCGTCAAAAATCAACGTCGTCCATGTCGCCTGACCATTGGTCTCATAATCACATGCGCGCGCATGTGATTATGAGACCGTGGGCGACTGGTGCGTTCGCGGCCGGCTTGATTGCCGTGTTCGGACTGATTGCCGTCAAGTTGCCGGTGGAGTTTGGTAACCGCAACTACGCGCGCGCGATTACCGACTTCACCCAGCCGCCGGCGGTTGATCTGCCCCTGGTGCGCGACGCGGCCATCATGTCTCGCGAATACGCGGGCGAGCGGCTCGCGGTGTACCACCTCAACGACAGCAAACTCTTGGTCTACGCGGGCAAAGTCAATCTGCTGCCGCTCGTCTACTCGTTCACGCGGTACACCAAGCCCGAGGTGGCGGCATTAGTTGAGGTGGTCAAGCAGCAGCGGCCGCAGTTTGTGTTCCTCGGCCGGCCCGAGGGCGGCATTGTAGAAGACCAGCGCGTTCGCGGCGATCAACTGGACTACTTCCGGTCGCTCTTACCCTCCGACTATATCTTTGATCGCCGCCTGGAGACGCTCGACGTTTACCGGCGGCAGGAGTGAGGTCAGTCATGGTACATTGAGTTCGTTCCATCTCCTCAATTTTTCTCCATTACCAAGCTGTTCGCTCGTTCAATTTTGTTCGCCCGTTCAATTTTTTAGTACAATAGTATATACTATAGTACTAGAGCCGACAACCGCATTTTTGGATTTCGTCATGTGTGGCTTGTCGGTGTCCAACGGGAAGAGAAATGTCATAGTCTCCGGGGATTAGAAACGTCCTACCCACTGACTGTTTCTGTGACGTGTTTCCGAACATTGAAATTAATCCTCTGCCGCCACGGATGGTTTGGTGCGGGAATGAAAACCGCTCGTGGCTTCACGGTTGCCGGAAGCACCCACGGAAGGTTTTTCTCCCGCTTCGGTCGCTCGGGTAAGCGAGTGTACGCGAGATACTTCTCGCGCAGCCGCGTCCACCCGTTAGAGACTTCGGTCGGTCTCTAACGGGGTCCACCCGGTTCCATCGAGTCGTTCATCAATGGTGACAGTGGCGTGAATATGAGAGGAAATTGAAAAGGTTTTTTATTGACAAGCCCTAAGTTCGTGGAAACGCCCGATGTGCCGCTAGATGACGAGTATGGCCTCCTCTGGTTTGCAGACTATTGTCACCCGAATAAACGGTTGCATGCCATGATCGCATCTGAAATTTCTTACAATCTTGGATACATTCATAGAAAGTGAGCTTTGTTCCTTCCCAAGGCTAGCATCTACAGAGAATTTTCGCAGCATTAATCCTTGCACTATTTGGATACATTTAGGGCAAGGATTTTTTAATTAAATTTAGTTCCTGTCGAAAAAGTGATAACCACCCATAACCCATCATTTTCCGCTCTAGGGGGGCGTGCGTGGAGAAGAATAGGATGTGAGGGGGGGTATTTCAACAGACATTAATTTAGTAGAACCTGATGTATTCAGTGAAATTTTTTACCAGATTATCAATTTAAACAGGGGAACCATGAAATTCTACAAGATTATTTTAAATCATAATTTAGTTACATATGCAACCACCAATTCATTGAAAATTATTATGTCGAGGCAGAAAATTTTTTTTAAAAAAAATTATAAAAAATCTGAATTTTGATCTCTGCAAAACCAACGTTCTATCATTGCGAGGAGCCGGAGTTCCCTCGCACGCTCGGGACAGGCTCCGCGATCTCGCTCAACACGGCGGACGGGATTGTTTCCCCCGCGGTCGCGGGGTCGCAATGACCACTTTTTCAGAGGTCCCAATCACAATTAATATCATGATTATTTTGTTCCTCCGACTTTTCTGTTGGTGAGAAAGTGTCCTTATCTATTCATCCGCCCCCTCCATTAAGATAAGGGAGGGATGGGGTGGGTTATGCACCGTGCGCGCCATCCATTGTTTTGGCGAAATCCAGCGTATTTTATGCCAAACAAATAACTCCCCTTCGTCCCTCACACCTTACCTCCTTAAAGGCGGATTCGCCATTGGCAAAAGAGTGGAATCCGGTGCTATCCTTGCACTCAAAGTTTCCTATAATTACCGGAAAAATCCCAAAACATAAGATTTTACAGTTTTATATATGTCTACACTAGTGTAGACAAACTATAATTGAAAGTCTACACTAGTGTAGACAAATAAATATAAACTCACTCGTACCGCAACGAGTCAATTGAACTCTTTTTAGAGGCTGTTTTTGCCGGGTATATGCCAAAAATTAGTCCAATAATCACGGAGACTGAAAATCCGATTGCCGTGGAACCAAGCGGGAAGGTGAACGTCCAGTCCAGGGCAAGAAATCGGCTAATGACGATGGAAAACAATAATGACACCGATATGCCAAGAATAATGCCGATGATACCGCCAAAACCAGTTAAAAATACTGCCTCCATGAGAAATTGCGCGAGAATGTCAAATTCTGTGGCACCCAGCGCCTTGCGTAGCCCAATTTCTCGCGTTCGTTCAGTCACCGAAACCAACATGATATTCATGATCCCAATGCCGCCAACCACCAATGAGATAGCGGCGACAACAACAATGAAAAGGGTTAAAATGTAAGTAATCGTACCCAAGCGGTCGGTCAAATCCGCTTGCGTCTGGATAAAGAAATCATCTTGTCTGGGATCCGTAATTCCGTGTTGTTGCCGCAATGTTTGTTCCACGTCACGAACGGTGGCGTTTATTAGCTCCGAACTTTCAGCTTGAATCAAGAAACGGTGGAAATATTTAAGTCCAAACAGGTAATCTTGCGCCGTGGTGTAGGGAATGACTGCCGTCTCGTCAAAGTTGAAAAATGACACCTGCCCGCGCTTGGGAATGACGCCGACGATTCGGTAGCTTTTTCCCTTCAGTTTGATTTTTTTACCCACCGCCTGCCCGTTCATTTCAAACAGTTCATTTTTTACCTTGGATCCAATGACGACCACCGCGGCTTTACTCTTGACGTCCTCGGTGGTAAAGAAGCCGCCCTCCGCTACGTTGAGGTCAAAAATCTCCTTGATGAGCTCCGTCGCGCCAAAAACGGTGAGCCGGTAGGTCGCGGAACCGGCCACGGCCGTTTCACCGCCAAACAGAACCGGCATCACGCGGGCGGCGCCCGGGACATTGCTTTTCCGTTCCAGCGCTGCCAGATCGTTTTCCCGCAACGAATCGCTGAAGATTTGCGCCGCATCGCTTGGCCCGCGCGGTTCCCGTCCGGGAATCACCACAATGGTGTTTGAACCCAAGCCCTGGATTTGCCGGACGATGACGTCTTGCGCGCCTCGACCTAGGCCAACCACGATCATGATGGCGGCGATGCCGATGATGATGCCCAGCATCGTCAGCGCTGAACGCAGCGCGTTAGTTTTCAGTCCGTGGACGGCGGCTTGACTCAAATGTCTGAAGCGCATCACGGGAGGGTGAGGGGTAAGCTTTCACCAGCCATTTACATTATATTCTTGCCCCTTGAATCGCACCACCGCGGACGCGGGGCAAGCAGGTGGCAAGAAAAGTAACGAGTCTGCCATGCTTATCGCGATAATATCCGACACCCACGACAACGAGGCCACCTTGCAGTTGGCCTTGAATTTTTTGCGGCAAAATCCGGTGGTCGCTTTGATCCACTGCGGCGACATTACCACGCCCGAGACGCTGACGTTGCTTGCGACCGAATTCCGCCAGCCCATCCACGTCGTCTATGGCAACTGCGACCTTGACCGCGACGGCTTTACCGCGGTGGCGAAGCAATTTCCCCACGTTACCATCCATGGCGATTCAGGTGATGCGACTTTCGGCAAATCCCGTATCGCGTTCACCCATTACCCAGAAACCGCCAAACAACTTACAACTATCAACTATCAACTAATATTTTACGGCCACACCCACCAGCCGTGGGAGGAAAAAATCAACGCGTGCACCGTGTTAAACCCGGGCACCCTTGCCGGCCTGTGGTCCAAACCCACCTTCGCCCTGGTAGACTTAGCCACGGGTAAAGCCACCCTCAAACTAGTGGAACGGCTCACGGCTTCCGGCGAAAACTGAAGCACAAAAATTATTCCCCTCCTGAAACAGTTCCTGTTGAAAAAGTGGTAACCACCCCTACCCCCTCCTTCGAAAGGAGGGGAAATCGCCCGCAATTTCCTCCCCTGCCCGAGGGAAGGAAAGAAGGGGTGGGAGTTTTTCAACAGGAACTAAGTACAATAGTATATACTATTGTACTTAAAAAATTGACCAAACTTCAACCCATAAAATTTTACGCTAACCTCAAAAACTCTCGCGTGATCCGTGGCACCTCGGTTTGAAAGTAGCGTTTGATCTGCCCCCACGTCGCCGGAAAAAACAGCCGCGGCATCGGGTCTGTTTCGGCGTCGGCAAAATAGGCTAAGCTCTTCAAAATGTGGTAGTAATCATGGGCAACGGTCGGGTACTGTTCCGGTAAGAGTCGGAGTACATCGGCTAATGTTGCGTCGTGCTTGGTATACCAGTACAGGTCAACGAAATCGCGCTTCCGGCCGCGCTGGCTGATGGCGATTATCTTCATCACGGCGATATCGCGCGGCGGAATCACCCGCACGCACCCATACCACGAGGGCTTCTCCTGGGCGACGAAAAAAGGGTAAGCGATGAAACTTACCTTGACGCCCAGCAGCCTCCCGTAGACCGTGCCTTCCCGTACGATGTCGGTAGTCCAGTCCTTGCCGGCGAAATGGCGCAGCAAATCCTTGAGAGAAAAATCACCGCGGGGGGTGAAAAAATCCAGGTCCAGGGATTGCCGGTGGCCGACATGCAGCGCCAGCGCGGTACCCCCAGCCAGGTACCAGGGGGATTGTTGTAACCATGTTTGCGCCGCGAGAAATTCCAGCGCTCGTCGCGTTGCTTTCGGTAGGACATCAGTTCGCCACGTTACGGTTTTTTGATCAGCAGATTCCATAAGGCGCGGGTTTGTGGGTGGAGCACGCGGGAGGTTTGGACCACGTTACGAATGACCTGATGCGGATACGCGTGCCACATCCACCGCACCTCGCGGTCGTTGCCGAAATCCAAAATCCGTTCAATGACGTACCGCGCGTGCTTTTTGGGGTCAATGGTTTTGGGATCCACGTCCCAAAACAGCGTCGGCCGAAACCGGATGGGTTTTTTGACACGCCGTTGCCTCATAACGATAACTCCATGATACCATTTTTTTGCGTCTTCATAAACTCGCTCGCTTTCGCTCGCTCGTTTTCGTGAACGGGGTATTACCCCTCGCCGCAGACCTTGGGGGTTCACAACCCCCTTGCCTGCCTGCCGAAGCCCGGCGTAGGCAGGGAACCCCTTGCGGATTGGTTCCCCGCGGCAGAGCCGCGGGGTATAAGAGCAAATCAACCATCAGCTACATACCGACCGTACGCCGTCACTGGCCTGCGCTCGTAAAAATTGCCTTCAAACTCCTGGGCCTAGCAACCGGCAACACCGCCCTCAAGTCGGCGGAGCAACTGACCCGGTAACCATTGTACTATGCGCGCCTGCCCTATCGGATGACAGGGCAAATGAGAGAAGAAAAATGTAAAAAAAGAAGCCCCCGACTTCATGAGTTAGGGGCTAGAGCTACCAAAGAACTATCACCTCCTTTGGAGGAAAGGGCTTGGGTTGGGACGACTACTCCTCCGCCGACTCTCCCATCAGCTCCCAAAAGAGCGGGATGGGATAGGGACACTCCTGCTGGAGCTGGGGCAGGAGCCCCGCGGCGTTGGACTTGCGGATGATCTGCTGGTGGCGGTAAAGGTACTGTTTGTAGGACGTCGTGACCTCTACCAACATCCGGCCGATGTCTCCGCTCTTGGCCAAACGCTTCTGAAACTCCTGGCGACGACGGTGCAGGTCGGCCGACGCCACCGTGAACTGGGCACTCGCCAGACCGCTGTCCTTCATGCCGCCGTTGAAGGCACGCGCTTTGACCGTGGCGTTGGCCTTCAGGGTGAAGGGGTTGCGGTAGCGAGGAGAGTTCACGCTCGGTTCGCTGCCGTCGGTGGTGTAGCGGATCTCGGCCCGGTCGGTGGTGGTCTGGAGGGTGACGGCGACCTCACCGATGAAGGTGCCGCCGGCCGGGTTGATGGTGGGAGTGGCGGCCTGGGGCTTGGTGTGAATGGTGACCTTCGGCTTGGGCGGCGGAGGAGGCGGCGACGCCACCGTGAACTGGGCACTCGCCAGACCGCTGTCCTTCATGCCGCCGTTGAAGGCACGCGCTTTGACCGTGGCGTTGGCCTTCAGGGTGAAGGGGTTGCGGTAGCGAGGAGAGTTCACGCTCGGTTCGCTGCCGTCGGTGGTGTAGCGGATCTCGGCCCGGTCGGTGGTGGTCTGGAGGGTGACGGCGACCTCACCGATGAAGGTGCCGCCGGCCGGGTTGATGGTGGGAGTGGCGGCCTGGGGCTTGGGCGTATGCTTGGCGCGAACTTGTTCCACGACACCCCAAAATTCCAGGAGGCTGAACCGAGGGTAACTGGCGGTGTAGTGGTCAAAGATCTCCTTGATCATCTGGCGCCGCCGGGGCTCGTTGTGCCTCCCACTGAAGCAGCTCTCCGCGGCGCGGATGAGCCGGCGCAGCTCTTCGGCTCCCACGAGCAGAAAGGTTGGACGATCAAACCAGCGCACCAAGAGCTGGAGATCGGCCAAGGCATCACCAGTGGCCAGGCAGTAGCGACGATGGTAGTCCACTAGGCTGCTGGCGCAGCGAAGTTCCTTCCAAAACGGCCGCCCGGTGAGATACAACTTCTCGTAGGTCACGATCCGTTCGTAGGTCGCCTCTTCCTGGCTCTGCCGGCTGCGGAGTATCCGCAGGTGGAGCTCATGGATGTCCTGGGGCAGATTCTCGAGGGTGGCGAGAAACTCCTCTTCGGACTGCCACACCGCCAGGTGCAGTTTGCCCTTGACCACCTCGGTGGTCACTGGACTGAACTCAAACAGCGGGATCGCATCACCCTTCATGGGCGCCATCTTCATCTCCTTTCTAAATTGCTGGAACTTTGGCAACACGCGGGGCAAACCGACCGCCGGTACCCCAAACGTTGTTTTTGCCTCACTCGGAAGTACCACCGGGGAAATTTCTTCCTGCAGCGGCCGCAAACTACCCAGACAACCTTGGGTCCTTGGCAGATCGGGCAAAGGCGTCGTTTATAACTTCGTTTACTGGCCTTTCTTTCTTCACTCTGTGACCGCTGAAACTCTCGACCACAGTGACTGCAGCACACCCACACGACTCCTGGTTTTGATTGTTGGATCCCCTTCTCTTTTGGACGATTGGGGCACAGCGGGCAGTACCTTCTTTTGTAGCCGCGTTGCTGCGCCCGGGCTTCACACTTCTTACGGCGGAAAAACTGCCGACCGCAGCCCGAACAGATTAGCTTGACGTAGGCCGGCTCTGGTCGGGAAGGGCACGTTGGACAAAACGCCCGCCGGCACCACCGTTGGCGTTTTTTTACCTCGCTCCGAAGGCGAGGGAAGAGACACCCACACGCGGCGCACTGAATCGCCACCAGTTGACCCTGGAGCTTGGCGCACTTCGGACACAACGTGAAGCGCTGCCCACCCTCGATCTCAACCGGAGCATCCGATTGGCTGACGCTAAACGGCCGCTGGCAGTGCTGGCAGAGGAGGCAAACCTCCTCGGCCTTGTTGCTCATGATTTACCTCCTTGACGAAAATTCTCCCAACACTTTTGTTCCATCCATTCCGTTATCGCCGACGAGATGAACCAGTATTCCCCGCCGACTTTCAGGTGGGGTAACTCCCCGCTCCGAGCCAAACGTCGGATCAACTTCGCGCTGCATCCTAACCATCGTCCGGCCAGGTCGGCATTCATGAGGCCACAAATCATGAGTTCCCATCTGCTTGATTTCCGGCGATCATGTCTCAACCGGGCAACACGGCGGTAAACCTCCCGCCGTTGAGCATCCAATCCAGTTACGATGAGGGCGGCTTCTTCCTCCAGGCCATTTTCTCGGAGTCGGCGCAGATACGCCTGCTCTTGGTCGGACTGGATGGCTTGTATGGCCTTGCGATGCTGATGGCAGACATGAAAAGGATTGGGTGCTCCGCCCCGATAGCGCCGCTCATTACACCCGGGAAAACAGCACGTCCGGCGCCATTTGGCAGCCGCCATGGCTTCCAGCAGGGCAGGGGTATAGGACAGTTTCCTCTTCATCGTAAAACCTCCGTGGGTTCCAAGCGGGTTATTCGCATTTGCCGACAACTAACCATGAGTTGTCAAAGGGCGTGCCTCTCGTAGGGAAAGGCGACGTTATGTTTATACCTGGTGAAATAAAATTTGTCAAGCGCCGCGCATTCTGCATGATAAAACCTTACCGAAAGGCCTTCCGTTCTGCAATTTCAAAA
>CAYJVS010000033.1:0-10074 GCA_964373635.1 uncultured Gammaproteobacteria bacterium | reverse complement strand
ACGAAAATGACCATGGTGGGACGGTTCCAACTGCAGCGGTTGCTGGCGGAGATGGTCCGAGCAGGCTGCCAGTACGCGTTGATTGAAACCACCTCGCAGGGCATCGCGCAATCTCGGCACGTGGGCATTCACTATGACGCGTGCGTGCTGACGAATTTTTACCCCGAGCATTTGGACGCGCACGGCGGCTTTGGGCCGTACCGGCAGGCCAAGTTGCAACTGTTCCGCCACCTCGCGCATCGGCCGGCCAAGACCGTGCGCGGCAAAAAAATCCCGCGGACGATTGTCGTGAACCTGGACAGCGAGTTTGCGCCCGAGTTTCTGGGGTTCGCGGTTGAACGCAAATACGGCTATACGCTTTCCGCGCGCTATGACATCACGGGCGTGACGGAAGTGCGGGCGGAACCGCTCGCTGAAGCCGCGCGCGTGGGCCTGCGGTATGCCGAGCAAGAGTGGTGGCTGAAGCTGCCAGGCCGCCACAACGTGAGCAATGCGTTGGCCGCGCTGACGGTGGGATTGGCGTTTTCAATCCCGCTGGAAGCGATGCGCCAAGGCTTGACCGAGCTGAACGGCGTGCCCGGACGGATTGAATTCATCCAGGCGGGTCAACCGTTCACGGTAATCGTGGACTACGCGTTTGAACCCGAGGCCATGCGGCAGCTGTACGCGGTCGTGGAGCATTTACCCCATCAACGGATCCTTCACGTGCTGGGGACCACGGGCGGTGGGCGGGACGCGGCGCGGGGTCACGTCCTGGGCGAAATGGCGGGCCGTCATGCGGCGGCCGTGATAGCCACCAATGAAGATCCGTACGATGACGACCCGAAGGTATTGATCGAACGGGTCGCGGCCGGCGCGCGATCGGCCGGAAAAACCGTGGGCAAGGATTTGTGGCTTGAACCGGATCGGAGGTCCGCGATCCGCCGTGCCGTCGCCTACGCTCAACCCGGGGATGTGTTACTGATCACGGGCAAAGGATGCGAAACTGCCATGGCGGTTGCCGAAGGCAAAAAAATCCCGTGGGATGATCGGGAGGTGGTGCGAACCGAACTGGTCAATCGGATGAAAGGAATGGGGAATTCCATGCCTGTGGATAACTTGTCCATATAACATCATAATGGCAATTTTTCTTTTTATCTAAGCCAAATTTTCTCAAAAAGGCTTTGGTTACATGAATGATTTGACAAATTTTTTGTGATGTGATACACTCTGACCACCTTAAACTGCATTTTTGGTTTTTTTGGTTATTTGTATCTTTATTGTATCTTCAAGGGGAAAAGTTTTTCGTCAATCCGCATCTCCCCTAAAACATCCAAATTACCAAAAATTTTGCAGTCAACTGCCAGGGCGGAAATCACATCAGCTCCAAGCAATCATCGTAAGGAGTGTAACTAACCGAGTCCCGGCGCGCGATCCGGGGGTAGGTTTGTAAACCCCTCGTGGGTAGCGTGACTCTCCGCAACTAACCGCTGGTATTTACCCCAACTCGTCTCCCAGACAGCGGAGAGGAGATTTTTTGCTGTCGTGTCAATTACGCTTATGCCAGCTCAGGTCACCCCACGGAAGCGTTTTTCCGTCAGCCGCGAAGCGATCCCGCTCCCCGATTTAATTGAAGTGCAGAAGGATTCGTACCGCTGGTTTTGCCGCGAGGGGCTGCGGGAGCTGTTCGACGAAGTTTCTCCGGTGCGCGATTTCATCGGGCGCGATTTGGAGCTGTGGTTTGGCGACTACTACCTGGACGATCCCAAATTTGACGAGGTCACCAGCCGGGTGAAGAATTTGACCTTTGAGTCGCCGTTGCGGGTGACGGCCAAGCTGGTGAACAACAAGTCCGGCAAAGTCGTCGAGCAAGAGGTGTACCTGGGGGATTTCCCGATCATGACCGACCGCGGCACCTTCATCGTCAACGGCATTGACCGCGTCGTGGTGTCGCAGCTGATTCGCTCGGCCGGCGTTTTCTTTACCCAGGAGATTGTCGGCGAGCGCAAGTATTACGGCGCGAAGATTATTCCCAACCGCGGGTCGTGGCTGGAGATTGAGACCGACAGCAACGGCGTCATTTGGGTGAAAATCGACCGCAAGCGCAAAGTCGCGGTGACGTCGCTGTTGCGCGCGTTCGGCTACGGCTCCGACGAGGAAATTGTCAACTCCTTCAAGGACGTTGATCCCAAAAATCCCGAGGCCGGTTCGATCGCCAAAACCTTGACCAAAGATTTGGCCGGCAACGAGGCCGAGGGGTTGAAAGAAGTCTACAAGCGGATCCGGCCCGGCGATCTGGCGACGGTGGACAACGCCAAGTCGTTGATCTACGCCATGTTTTTCAACTTCGACCGCTACGACTTCGGGCGCGTCGGCCGGTACAAACTCAACCAACGCTTCAACGCCGCGATTCCCAACACCAAGGAAAACCGCGTGCTGTTGCGCGAGGACTTGATCAACACCATCCGCGAGGTGCTGCGGCTGAACAGCACCCAGAAAGACGCCGATGACATTGACCACCTCGGCAACCGGAGAGTTCGGGCGATCGGCGAGCTGGTGCAGAATAAGTTCCGCGTCGGTTTGGCGCGGCTGGAGCGCATTATCAAGGATCGGATGTCCACCCTGGAGATGAGCGACGTCACCCCGAACCACCTGATTAACGCCCGGCCGGTGATCGCGGCGGTCAAAGAATTTTTCATGTCCAGCCAGCTGTCCCAGTTCATGGACCAGACCAACCCGTTGGCGGAACTGGAGCACAAGCGGCGGTTGTCGGCGATGGGCCCCGGCGGATTGTCGCGCGAACGCGCGGGGTTTGACGTGCGCGACGTGCACCAGTCGCACTACGGCCGGATTTGCCCCATCGCGACGCCCGAGGGCCCCAACATCGGTCTGGTCGGCCACCTCGCCAGCTACGCCAAGATTAATGAGTACGGGTTTATTGAGACGCCGTACCGGATTGTCGTCCACGATCCGGAAAACCGCCCGGAACTCACCGAGGGCGAAGTGGCGCGTCAGGACATTCTGGATCCGTCAACCAACAACCGGCTGGTGGCCGCGGGTGAGGTCATCACGGGAATCCGCGCGCGGGAGTTGGCCGCGATCCCCGAACTGAAAACCATTCCGGTCAAACCGCGGGTCACCGGCCGCGTCGTCTACTTCTCCGCGTTTCAAACCGACAAGATGGTCACCACCGCCGCCACCACGCCGATTGACGAGCGCGGGCACTTTCTCGAGGAGACAGCCGAGGTCCGGCGGTGCGGCGAGCCCGGCTTTGCCCGCGTCGAGCAGATTGACGCCATGGACGTGGCGCCGCAGCAGATTATTTCCATTGCCACCTCGCTGATTCCGTTTTTGGAGCACGACGACGCGGTGCGCGCGCTGATGGGTTCCAACATGCAGCGCCAAGCGGTGCCGTGCGTCCAGCCGGAAGCGCCGATCGTCGGCACCGGGTACGAGCGGGCGGCCGCCGTTGATTCCGGTTACGTCATCACCAGCCCGTCCGACGGCGTGATCACGCGGGTGCAAGCCGATCGGATTGAACTGACCGCGGACGACGGCCAGGTTCACGCGTACCGCTTGAGCAAGTTTACCCGGTCGAACGCCAACACCTGCATCACCCAGCGTCCGGTGGTGTCCAAGGGCAACCGCGTCGCGCGCGGCACGGTCCTGACCGACGGCCCGGCCTGCGACCACGGCGAACTGGCGCTGGGGCAAAACACGCTGGTGGCGTTCATGGCCTGGGATGGCTACAACTTTGAGGACGCCGTGATCATTTCCGAGCAGCTCATCCGCGACGACCGCTTCACCTCCATTTACATCGAGGATTTCCAAATTGAGGTGCGCGAAACCAAGCTCGGTCCCGAGGTGGTCACCGCCGACATCCCCAACATCGGGGAGGAAAAGCTCAAAGACTTGGACGCCGAGGGCATCGTCAGGATCGGCGCGTCGGTGAAATCCGGCGACATTTTGGTGGGCAAGATTACGCCCAAGGGCGAAACCGAACTGTCGGCGGAAGAGAAACTCCTGCGGGCGATCTTTGGCGAAAAAGCGCGCGACGTGCGGGATAGTTCGTTGTACCTGGAGCACGGCGAGCAGGGCAAGGTGGTGGACATCAAGGTGTTCTCGCGCGAGAACGGCGATAAACTCGCCTCGGGCGTGATCAAGATGGTGCAGGTTTCGATTGCCAACTTGCGCAAAGTTCAGGTCGGCGACAAGGTGGCGGGCCGCCACGGCAACAAGGGCGTGGTTTCGATTGCGGTGCCGATCGAAGACATGCCGTTTTTGGCCGACGGCACGCCGGTGGGCATGATTTTGTCGCCGCTGGGGGTGGTGTCGCGCATGAACCTGGGACAGATTTTGGAAACCCATTTAGGCTTGGCGGCGAGCAAACTCGGCTACACCGTGGCGTCGCCGGCCCTCGACGGCGTCAACGAGTCGGTCATCCGCCAGGAGCTGCGGAACGCCGGGTACGCGGAAAATGGCAAAATGACGGTGTACGACGGCCGCACCGGCGAGCCGTTCGACAACCCGGTGACCGTCGGCATCATCTACATGATGAAGCTCAACCACATGGTCGAGGACAAAATCCACCAGCGCTCGATCGGGCCGTACTCACTCATCACGCAGCAGCCGCTCGGCGGCAAGGCGCAGTTTGGCGGCCAGCGCTTCGGCGAAATGGAGGTGTGGGCGTTGGAAGCCTACGGGGCCGCCCACACGCTGCAGGAGATTTTGACCATCAAGTCCGACGACGTGCCGGGCCGTTCGAAGGCGTACGAGTCCATCATCAAGGGCGAGCCGATCAAGAAAATCAACGTGCCGGAGTCGTTCAACGTGCTGATGCGCGAACTCAACGGCTTGGGGTTGGACATTGAACTCTTGAAGCTTAAGCCCGGCGCAACCGCGCCCGTCCCGCTGCCGACAGCCGACCTGGCGGAAGCCGACTAACCGCTGCTTATGTTTTTAGAGCCGGAAATCAAAAGTTTGGATTTTGACGCGCTGCGGCTGCGCTTGGCCTCCCCGGAGCGGATCCGCGAGTGGTCGCACGGCGAAGTCACCAAGGCCGAGACGGTCAACTACCGCACCCAGAAGCCGGAAAAAGACGGCTTGTTTGACGAGCGGATTTTCGGTCCGTCCAAAGACTGGGAGTGCTACTGCGGCAAGTACAAAAAAGTCCGCTATAAGGGGATTGTCTGCGACAAGTGCGGCGTCGAGGTCACCCGCTCGGTGGTGCGGCGCGAGCGCATGGGCCACATCAACCTCGCCAGCCCCGTCACCCACATTTGGTTTTTGCGCGGCGTGCCGTCGCGGATCGGTTTGATGCTGGATTTGTCGCTCCAAAACCTGGAGAAAGTCGTCTACTTCGCCAGCTTCGTGGTCACGCGCGTTGACGAGGATGTGAAAAAAACCACCTTGGAGCAGATCCGCCAGGAGTATAAAGTCAAGAAACGCAAAATTGAAGAGGACGCCAACCGGCAGGTCGCGGCGGGCAAAAGCCAGGTCCGCGCCGCCCGGCCGGCCGCGAGCGACGCGGAACTGGCCGCCGCCATGGAGCAAGTGGCCGCCAAGGTGACACTGGCGCGCGACAGCCAGTTGGAGGAGCTGGACAGCATCGTTCGGCTGGCCGAGCAGGAGCTGAAAGACCTCAAGCCGTTAAAAATTCTCTCGGAACACCAGTACCAAGACCTGTCGTTGAAGTATGGGCACATTTTTGAAGCCGGGATTGGCGCCGAGGCGATTCGGCAACTGCTGGAAGACTGCCAGCTGCCCGAACTGGTCCAGCAGCTCCAGACCAAACTGGCGTCCGCCCACGGGCCGCTGCGGGAAAAAATCAGCAAGCGGCTGCGGCTATCCACCGATTTGCTGCGGAATAAAATTCGCCCGGAGTGGATGGTGCTGACGACCATCCCGATCATTCCGCCGGATCTGCGGCCGATGGTGCCGCTGGACGGCGGACGCTTTGCCACCTCCGACCTCAACGACCTGTATCGGCGGATCATCAACCGCAATAACCGTCTCAAACAGTTAGTTGAGCTCAACGCGCCGGAGGTCATTTGCCGCAACGAGAAGCGGATGCTGCAGGAGGCCGTGGACGCGCTGATTGACAACAACGCGCGCCACGGCAAGACCGTGGTCGCGTCCACCGGCCAGAAACGGATGCTCAAGTCGCTGGCCGACATCTTGCGGGGCAAGCAGGGCCGCTTCCGGCAAAATTTGCTTGGCAAGCGTATTGACTACTCGGGGCGCAGCGTGATCGTGGTGGGGCCCAAACTCAAACTCAACCAGTGCGGGTTGCCGAAAAAAATGGCCCTGGAACTGTTTAAGCCCTTCATCATTTCGCGGGTCATCAAAGGCGGGTTCGTGCACAACGTGCGCTCCGCCGGCCGGTTCATCGAGGCGGGGCGGCCCGAGGTCTGGGACATTCTGGAGGAAATTATCCGCGATGCCTACGTGCTCTTGAACCGCGCCCCGACGCTCCACCGCTTGGGCATCCAAGCCTTCAAACCGGTGTTGATCGAGGGCAAGGCGATCCAGATTCACCCGCTGGTGTGCCACGCCTTTAACGCGGATTTTGACGGCGACCAAATGGCGGTGCACGTGCCGCTGACCGAAGAAGCCAAACGCGAGGCGGCCGAGTTGATGCTCGCGACGCGCAATCTGCTCAAACCCGCCACCGGCGCTCCGGTCACCAACCCGACCATGGACATGGTTTGGGGGTGCTACTACATGACGATGATCGCCGAGCCGCGGGGCGGAAGCCCCAAAATTTTTGCCTCGATCGCCGAGGCCTACAGCGCGTACCAGCTGCGCCAGCTCAAGCTCCAGGAGAAAGTCGAACTGTCGGCGGGGGTGCTGGGACGGCCGGTGCTAACCGCGGCGGGCAAAAAACTCCCCAAAACCAGCCGGGTGACCACGTCGGTCGGCCGGATCATGTTCAACGAAATCCTGCCGCCGGGACACCCGTACGTCAACGCGCTGATGGACAAGAAGTCGTTGATCCGGTTGGTCGGTACGTTGCTGGAAGCGCATCCGTTTGAGGAGACGGCGGCGATGTTGGACAAAATCAAGGAGTTCGGCTTCAAGTACCTGACGCGGTCGGGGTTTTCCTGGGGTATGGACGACGTGCCGACGCTCGAGCAGAAGCGGGCGATGATCGAACAGGGCGAGGCCGAGGTGTCCCAAATCAACGAGCAGTATGAGCTGGGGCTGCTGACGGATTCGGAGCGCCATATCAAGGTGGTGGAGACCTGGATGAAAATCAAAGATCAGATCGTGGCGATTTCGCGCCAGGCGCTCAATCCCGCCGGGCCGATTTACTCCATGGTCGAGTCGGGCGCCCGCGGATCGTGGAGCCAGCTGATCCAAATCATGGGCATGAAGGGCTTGGTGACCAACCCCGCCGGCGAGATCATCGAACTGCCGGTCAAAGGGAATTTCAAGGAAGGGTTTGACGTGCTGGAGTATTTCATTTCCACCCACGGGGCGCGCAAGGGGTTGTCGGACACGGCGCTGCGCACGGCGAACGCCGGCTACCTGACGCGGCGGCTGGTGGACGTGGCGCAGGACATGGTGGTAGTGGCGGAAGACTGCGGCGACGCGACCGGTACGACCTTCACGCGCGAGGACTCTAAAACGATCGGGCTGCACCTGGCCGACCGCGTGGTCAACCGGTTCAGTCTGCAGACCGTGACCCCGCCGCGCGGGCGAAAACCCATCGTCAAGGCCGGCGAGCTGATTACCCCGGCGATGGCCGAACTGCTGCGCAAACTCGACCTCGCCGAGCTCAAGGTGCGCTCGGTGCTCGCCTGCCGCAGCCGGCGGGTCTGCCAGCGGTGCTACGGTTTCGACCTGGGATCAAACCTTTTGGTGCGGATGGGCACGGCGGTGGGCGTCATCGCCGCCCAGTCCATCGGTGAGCCCGGCACCCAGCTGACGATGCGGACGTTTCACACCGGCGGCGTGGCGGGACTGGACATCACCCAGGGCTTGCCGCGGGTGGAAGAAATTTTTGAGGCCCGCAGCCCGAAAGTCAAAGCCTTCATGAGCGAGGCGGCCGGCGCGGTCACGGTCAAGGCCGGTCCGGCCGGATCGCGGCAAAAGATCGTGCAGGTCGCCAGCCAGGAGTTGGCGCGCGACGTCTATCCGATTGCCGGATTGCCGGAAGCGCAAACCCCGCGGCCGCGCGGCAAGGCGAAGAAATCCGGCGCGCCCGCGACGGCGGAGGTCAAAGTCAAGACGGGCCAAACCGTGCTTAGCGATCAGGTGCTGGGCGTCACCGCGGCCGGCGAAAAAGTGCTGGCCAAACGGCCCGGGGTGGTCCGCCTCGAACCGGGCGGCGTGGTCGTGGTGTCCGAGCAGACGCGGGTCAAGGAGTACGTGATTCCGTCCGAGTTCACCGTCACGGTCAAAACCGGGGATCTGGTCGCGCGCGGCGGCCGGCTGACCGACGGCAGTTTGGACTTGCGGCAGCTCTACCGCCTCAAGGGCATGGCCGAGACGCAGCGGTACATTTTGCATGAGATTCAGTCCATCTATACCAGTCAAGGCCAGCAGCTCAATGACAAACACGTCGAACTGATTATCCGGCAGATGTTTTCGCGCATCCAGGTGAAAGACGCCGGCGACACCGAGCTGTTGCCCGGCGGCCGCTTGGAGTCGTCGGAGTTTACCGCCATTAACGGCGCGATGGTCGCGGCGGGCAAGCGGCCGCCCGAGGGCGAGCGGCTGCTTTTGGGCATTACCAAAGTCAGCTTATCCACCTCGAGTTTCCTGTCCGCGGCGTCGTTTCAAGAGACTTCCCGCGTGCTCATCAACGCGGCGGTGCAAGGCCGGATTGACGCGCTGGAAGGCCTCAAGGAAAACGTCATTATCGGCCGGCTCATCCCCGCGGGAACCGGTTTTCGTCCGCCGCCCGCGGCGCCGGTCGGCGCTTCTACGGCCGATGACGGCGAGGAATAGGGTTGGCACGATACCAATCGATGATTCCACCAACTTCGCCGCCGGCTCCTGCCAGCGGCGGTTTTTACGCCGCGCAAAGGACCGGGTCAACGGGCGCGGACGCGAGTCAAGGTATTCTGGATGACGGAAATGAATGGAGCGGCGAAGATCAACCGAGCGCGTGAGCTTATGGAACTTCTCTAGACACTGATCCCCAAGACTCCAACCTGGGAAAAAAGGTCGAGACCATGTGTTGTGGTCTCGACCTTTCCCTTGGGCCCCGCGAAGCTTCGCGCCCGCTTTCACTCGCGAGTGTTTACGCCCTCTCGACTCGGTTGGGGGAGGGCTTTCATGACGTTTTCGATCTCGTCAAAGGCCATATCCATCTGATCGTGTGAGAGTGAAACGCCAGGCCGCCGGAGCCGCACGACCTCATCGCTGGCGTCGAGCTTCCGTTCGAGGACCGCGAAGGCCTGCTGGTACTCATCCTTGGGCCTCGCGAAGTGACCTTCACCCCCGCTTTCGCCGAGGGCGAGGATCACGAGGAGCCGCCAGAGCGCGAGCTCATCTATGGCTCGGCTTTGGGCCGCCTCGAACGCCGCCTCGATCTCGGCGCTTCTCTTAAGGAGCGCTCGCACGTTCTGCGCCCTCCGCCCACGCGGGCCAAAGCGTCGCCCATCGCAGTGGATCAGGCGCAGCGCCCAGAACGCACCCCTGCGGCAGACGTTGACATCGCTTGACGCAAGGTACCGCAGCGTGCGTTCCGCGGATTCCTCTCCGTCGAGCTGCCGTCCCCACGAATGCCACTCCCGAAACAGGAACCATCCCATGCTTCACCTCTTACGGAGGGGGGAGTGGGAGAAGGAAAACAACAATCTGGGTTGCTCACGCTTTGCGTAACCCAACCAAACAGCAAAAACCTCCTTTCAAAAGCTGTCCCAACCCGTTACTCCCCAAAGAACCAATAGAGTCACCAGTTTCCCGCGTTATCTCACCTTCAGTTTACCGCTTCAGAGGGTTTGGTTCAACGATCGCGGTCAATAGTTTTTTAGGACTTACGCATTTGGCGTCATTCCGGCCCTGGAGCCACCGCGGTCGCGGGGCAGGCCGGAATCTAGGCCAACCAATGAGCCAGATCCTGGACGCTGCCAGGATGACGCC
>CAYJVS010000032.1:1900-10249 GCA_964373635.1 uncultured Gammaproteobacteria bacterium | reverse complement strand
CCCTCCCTCCCTTACCGTAAGGGAGAGATCCGATGAACCGCTCATGACCCTTGTCGTACCCACAGAAAAGCCGGAAGAACCGTTAAAAATATGGTAGCGGGCGACTGGATTCTGCGCCCCGGGCGCACCCTCTGGCGGGGAACCAGCGACCTCGCCGACCCGCCTGCCGGAGCAGAGATTGGTCACGCCTGGATTTGAACCAGGGACCTTTCGGATGTGAACCGAACGCTCTAACCGCTGAGCTACGTGACCACGACCGCGGCGGGCCCCGTTAAAAAACATCGCCAATGGTTATGTTCCCCCCCCTAGAGCACACTCCAAAGTCGAGAGGTTGTAACGAGCCAACGGCGTTTTCTAACGCGGCGGGCGGGTGTGAACGGCGCGCTCCCCGTCCCGCGACCGCGGGGTAACCAGCTGAGCAAATCAGCCGCGAAATAAGCCCGAAAGGCGTGGGGCAAAGGTAAACGAAAAAAGCTCCTTGGAAGAGAACGGGAGATCATCGGCGAGCGTTAAACACTGTCCACAACGATAACACAAATCAAAAAATAATTCAACGCGGTTAATGCGGCTTGCTCCAGTCGGCTTTCCCCTTTATACTAAAACAACAGTCAAGTTCAATGGCATGCCACCGGCACCGGAAATAAATATTTCCGTCATCCAGCGCTTTCTCCTTCTCGCCATGACAACGCTTCCGCATCTTGACCGACCTCAGGTTAAACCGGCCGCCCGACCGGGTGCGCATAAACGGCGGTCGTGGTTGGTGCGCTGCCTTAAAATCCTGGGGGTAGTGGGCACCCTCCTCTTCGGGCTGCTTAGCGTCGAGATTATCTCATCCGGCACCAGCCCCACCGAGGTCTTCCGGCAACTGGGCCGTTTAATTACTAGCCGCGACCGCATGCTTGACGGCGAAGCCGAGGGCCAGATCAACCTGCTGGTGCTGGGCATCGGCGGTGCGGGCCACGAGGGGCCGCTGTTGACCGATTCCATGTTGCTGGTGAGTCTGAAGCCGGCCATTCCCGCGGCGGCCGTCATCTCCATCCCCCGCGACCTGCTGGTCGCGGTTCCGGGATTTGGCCCGCGTAGAATCAACACGGCCTACGCCTTGACCGAGGTCAGCCAACGGGGGCAGGGCATTCCCGCGGTCAAAGCCTTGATGGCGGAAATTTTTGGCCTGCCGGTCCATTACACCGCGGTGGTGGACTTTGCCGGTTTCCGCCAACTGGTTGACGCCGTCGGCGGGGTCACCATTGACGTTGAGCACCCCTTGGACGACGAATTTTACCCCAGACCCGGCCAGGAGACGGCCACCAGCTCCGAACGCTTCGAACACCTGATCATTCCCGCCGGCCGCCACCGCTTTGACGGCGAGCTCGCCCTCAAGTACGTCCGCTCGCGGAAATCCAAGGGCATCCAGGGCTCGGATTTCGCCCGCGGCCACCGCCAGCAGCAAGTGATGTCCGCGCTCATGGATCAGATCGGTTCCTGGGGGTTGCTCAAGCCCGGCCGGGTGAGCGAGGTGCTGCGGACGCTGTCCGGGTTCGTGGAAACCGATTTGGAACCGTGGGAACTGGCGCGGCTGTATCAACTCGCCCGCGCCGTTCCGGCGCCAAGCATCGTGCGTCACGTCCTGGATGACCGGCCCAACGGCTTGCTGGTCGCCAAGAATTTTGAGGGCGCGTACGTGCTTATACCCCGTACCGGCGACTTCGCGGAGCTTCACCGCCTGGGGGAAAACCCGTTCGCGCCGATTGCCGCCACGCAAGGGTTGGGCGCCTCCCAGGGTTTGACGGCCGTCGCCCCGAATGGTTCCCTTCCCCCGCCGCCGAGTCCGCCACCGCCCCCGGTCCGGCTGCAAATTCACAACGGCACGACCGTGGCCGGCTTGGCCGGCGCGACCGAACAATTCCTGCGCGAACGCGGTTTTACCGTGGTCGCCGTCGGCAACGCGCCCATCCAGACGTATCTGCGCACCGTCGTCTACAACCTCCGCCCGCCCGCGCACGCCCGCGAACTGCAAACCATCAGCGAGCTGTTGCAAGCGCTGACGTTTGAATCCGGCCCCCCGGCGCCCCTGGTCCGCGACGGGGTTGAGTTGCCCTACCCGGTCAACCCGGACGCCGACGTGCTCATCATCCTGGGCAAGGACGCGGCGGAGCGGATACCGGAAAATTTCTAATTTCTCATTGACCTAATTTCTCAACCATACCCAAATCCCAAACACGTATTCAATAGTTTAAGGTGTGGTTGGAGGTAGGGCAGCTCGTATGGTCTTTGGGTGTGGCCGGAGGGAATTTACCCTTCCTGCCCAACCCTAGAACCATACTGGCTGCCCCAACTCCACCCTATCACCACACCGACTTGAAGGGTTTGGTCATTGGGGCATTGGTCATTGTTGAGGAATTAGAAATTAGGAATTAGGAATTATAACATGGTATCTGATACCGCCGACGGTGTCCCCAATGATCCTTTCCCTTATTATGCCAGAGTTATCTGTTCCCCACCTCCCCACCATCGCGCTCGTCGGCCGCACCAACGTCGGCAAATCCACCCTGTTTAACCGGCTGACCGAGACGTCGCACGCGATCGTTGACCGCGAGGCCGGCACCACCCGCGACCGGACCTACGGCGAGTGCGTCTGGCGCGGGCGGCGCGTCCGATTGATTGACACCGGCGGGATGGATGGGGGCAAAACGCCCACGGCGTTGGGAGCGGCGATCCTGCGCCAAGCGCAAACCGCCATCCGCGAAGCCGACGCGATCGCGCTCGTGGTGGACGGCCAAGCCGGCCTGACGCCATTTGACCGCCAGCTGGCGCGCGCGCTGACGCCCATGATCCACGGCGTGGATCCGCGCTGGGGCAACCCCAAGCGCGTCGTGGTGATCTGCAACAAAATTGATCGGACGGCGGATGAAGCGCGCGTGGCCGAATTCTTCCGGCTGGGCCTGGGAACGCCGCGGCCGGTTTCCGCCAAAAACGGCCGGGGCAGCGGGGAGCTCTTGGACGCGATGCTTGACCTCCTGCCAGGGGACCGCGACGGCGAGCCGGCGGGTTCGTCGTTGCGGATTGGTCTGGTGGGCAAACCCAACGTGGGCAAGTCGTCGCTGGTCAACCAGCTGGTGGGCAGCGAACGCGTCATCGTAACGCCCGAACCGCTGACAACGCGGGAAACGCAACAAACGAACCTCATCTACCGCGAGTGTCCGTTGACGATCGTGGATACCGCCGGCATCAAACCCCGGATGAAAATTTCCGGACGCGTGGCGAAAATGGCGACGCGCCAAAGCCTCCAGACGCTGCCCACGCTGGACGTCGCGGCGCTGGTTTGCGACGCGAGCGTCCCGATCAGCCAGCAAGACCGCGCCCTGGCCAGCCTCATCGCGGAGCAATCGGCTGGCACACTCATCGTCGCCAACAAATGGGATTTGGTGCAACCCTCGCCCCGCCTGCCGGCCGGCGGCGATGTGGCCGCCCATTTCCATGCCCAGTTGGCGGCGCTTTCCGGCACACCGGTCCTCACCGTGTCCGCCCGGACTGGCCAAAACGTCACAAACATCCTAGACTGGTCGTTAGCGCTCAAAGAGCGCCGGCAGACGCGGATTGCGCCGGAGGAACTCCAACGGTGGCTGCAGTCCGCCGTGCGCGCCCACCGGCCAACGGGTATCGGCCGGGGAACTCCCGGACAGCCGGGCAGCCGGCCGCCCCGCTTGATTTCCCTGGAGCAATCCGGCATCAACCCGCCGCGTTTCACCCTCCTTTTGCCCCCGCGCCAGTCACTCTCCCCCACCTACCAACGTTTTCTCGCGCACCGGCTGGTCCGCTCATTTGACCTCCAGGGAGCTAACGTCAAACTCCATGTCCAACAACTCCGTGCGACTCATCGTCGGGCTCGGCAATCCGGGCCATGAATACGCCGCCAGCTGGCACAACCTGGGATTCCGGGTGCTGGACGCCTGGCGCGCGGCCGAAAGCTACCGCTGCGGCGAATGGACGGCGCATCAGCGCGGCGCCGTGCTGATTGCCGCCAGTCTCCTGCCGCACAGCCGGCTCATGTTAGCTAAACCCCAAACCTTCATGAACGCCTCCGGCCCGGCCGTGGCGGAGCTGATGCGCGGCAATCGGATTCGTCCCGAGGAACTTTGGGTCATCCACGATGACCTTGATTTGCCGCTAGGAAAAATCCGCATCAGCCGCAATGCCACGGCCGGCGGACACCGGGGCGTGCAATCCATTATTGACGCCATCGGCACGACGAATTTCACGCGCATTCGCCTCGGCATCAGCACGCCCCAAAGCGCGGCCGTGCCGGCCGAAACCCACGTGCTGCAAGCGATTCCACCCGCGGCTGAAGCCGCGGTCAATGAAATGGTGGAACGCGCGCTCCAAGCGCTGGAAGTGGCGCAACTTGCCGGCGTCACCGAAGCCATGAATCAATTTAATTGACCCCGCGGACGCGGGGTCATCCCGAATCCCGCACCGCGGGATCGAGGCGACGGACCCTTATCTGGGATAACCTGCTTGCCAGTGGTCAAGGAACACCGCAATGGCATTCCATGGCCCAAAGCTGCACACCGAGGTAGGAGGGATTCCCGGGGCGCGGCTGTTGGCAAGCAGATTACCCGAGACAATGGCGATACGTGCGACCCTCAATGACCTCTCACCTTAGCACGCGTAATAAATAATGTCAACGCAGCCGCCGGCGCCATCGCCCGAAGCCCCGCTCCCGCCCGCGGAACGCGCCGCCTGGATTGCCTGGGCGTCGCTTGCCTGCCTGCCCGCGGCTGAACTCCACCGGCTGCGGTCGCGATTCGGCAGTCTGGCCGCGGCGTGGAGCGCCTCCGACGATGCGTTGCGCCATGCGGGCGTTGCACCCGCGGCGGTAACGGCAATCACGACGCGGCGCCCCACGGTAGCCATAAACACCGTGATTCCACGGCTCACGGCGGCCGGCTGCCGCGTGGTGACCCTGGGCGACCCCGAGTATCCGCTGCTGTTGCGGCGGCTGCATGATCCGCCCTTGGTGCTGTTTTATCGCGGCCAACTGCCGACCGCCGCGCCCGCGGTGGCCGTGGTCGGAACCCGCCAGGCTTCCGACTACGGGCGTCAAATCGCGTGGCAGTTTGGCCGCGACCTGGCGCGCGCCGGGCTGACCATTGTGTCCGGCCTGGCGCTGGGCATTGACACGGAAGCGCACCAAGCCGCTCTGGCGGTTGAACGGCCGACCGTGGCGGTGCTGGGCGGCGGGGTGGATCCGTCTACCGTCTACCCGCCCGCCAACCGCGCCTTGGCTGAAACCATCCTCCGCCACGGCGGCTGCGTTGTGGCGGAATACCCGCCGCAAACTCCACCGCTGCCGTTTCGCTTCCCGGAACGCAACCGGCTGATCGCGGGGCTGAGCCTGGGCACCCTGGTGGTGGAAGCGCCGTTCAAGTCCGGCGCCTTGATTACCGCTAAAATCGCGGCGGAAGAAAACCGCGAGGTGTGGGTGGTGCCGGGCCGTTTGACGGATCCCACCTCGGCGGGGAGTAATGCCCTCTTAGCCCAAGGCGCCATGCTGGTAGAAAGTGTGGCTGACATCATCGCTTCCCTGGGGCAAGCGCTTCCCTCCCCCGCCCGCGCTCCGACTCCGCGTGACGAATCCGCCCCCGAGGGGATGATTTTGGCCGGCCTGAATGAACCTTCGACGCGCGAAGACGTGCACCAACGCACCCGCCTGCCCGCCGCGGTGATTTCCGCCGCGCTCACCCGCTTGGAAATCCTCGGGGAAATCCGCCGCCTGCCCAGCGGAAAATTTTTCCGCACGAAGTGAGCGAGGCTCAATGCGCGAGCTTGACAAACTCCCCACCTTGCCACTATTGTAAACAGCAATTCATCAACCGCGGCAACAATTGTTCCGCGCTAACGAAACCCCAGACCAAACGCGCATGCCAAAAAAAACTTCCCGGGGCCAGCCCACGGGCAAGGCCTTGGTGATCGTGGAAAGCCCGACCAAGGCGAAAACCATCAGCCGGTTTTTGGGGCCCAAATTCCAAGTGGAGTCCTCGTTTGGGCACATCCGCGATCTGCCCAAAAGCCAGCTCGGCGTGGACACGGACCGCGATTTTGCGCCCACCTACGTGGTGCCGCCGCGATCAAAGCCCCGCGTCACCCAACTGAAAAAACTCGCCGCGAACGCGCCCGCCATCTACTTTGCCACCGACGAGGACCGCGAGGGTGAAGCGATTTCCTGGCACCTGGCCGAACTGCTGCGCCCGGCACCGGAAAAAATCAAACGCATCGTCTTCCACGAAATCACCGCCGCGGCGATTGAGGCCGCCCTGGCCCACCCCCGCGGCATTGACCAGCGCCTGGTGGACGCCCAGCAGGCGCGCCGGATCCTCGATCGGCTGGTCGGCTACAAGCTCTCGCCGCTCCTGTGGGCGAAAGTCGCGCGGGGGTTGTCCGCCGGCCGCGTCCAATCGGTGGCGGTCCGCCTGATCGTGGAGCGCGAGCGCGAAATTGCCGCGTTCAAAACCCAGGAATACTGGACGATTGACGCGACCTTTGCCGCCCCCAACGGCGTGACGTTCGCCGCCGTTCTAGCCCAGCTCGACGGCGCGAGGCTCGGGAAATTCGGCCTGACCAACCAAACGCGAGCCCACGAGGTGGCCGCCCGCCTCCAGGAGAAGCGCTGGACCGTCACCCGCGTGGAGCAAAAAAAGCTGACGCGCAAACCCCATCCCCCGTTTACCACCAGCACCTTGCAGCAGGCGGCGAACAAACGTCTCGGGTACTCGGCGAAACAGACCATGATGCTGGCCCAACAACTCTACGAGGGCGTGGAGCTGGGTTCAGCCGGCGCGGCGGGCCTGATTACCTACATGCGCACCGACTCGGTCAGCCTGGCGGGGAAATTTTTGACCGAGGCCCAAACGTGGCTCACGGAAACCCATGGCGCCCGCTACGCCCCCGGTCCCCGGACCTACCAAACCAAAAGCAAGGGCGCGCAAGAAGCGCATGAGGCGATTCGTCCCACCGACGTGACGCTGACTCCCGAGGCCGTGGCAACGCACCTCGACGACCGCCAGCGCAAGCTCTACCAACTGATCTGGCAACGCGCCGTGGCCAGCCAAATGGCGGACGCGGAACTCAATGCCACCGTGATGGAAATTGCCGACCCGGCCGGGCAGGCGACGTTTCGCGCCACCGGGTCGGTCGTCGGTTTTGACGGCTTTCTCAAGGTCTATCCCACGGCCTTGGAAGAAACCCTGCTGCCAAAACTGGCGGTGGGCGTTGACGTTGCTCTGCGGGAGCTCACGCCCAACCAACACTTCACCGAACCGCCATCCCGCTACTCGGAAGCTGGCCTGGTCAAAACTTTAGAGGAACTGGGCATTGGCCGGCCGTCAACGTACGCGCCAACCATGGCCACGATCATCGAGCGCGGCTACGTCGAAAAGATGGAGCGGCGGCTCAAGCCGACCGACATCGGCGCGCTCGTCAACGACGTTTTGGTCCAACATTTCCCCAATGTCGTTGACTACCAGTTCACCGCCAACATCGAAAACGACCTGGACGCGATTGCCGAGGGCAAGCATCCGTGGCAGCATACCCTGCGCGAATTTTACGGCCCGTTCGCGGCGCAACTGGAAACCAAGGAGAAAGAACTCTCGAAAAAAGCCCTGACCGAGACCGCCGCCGGCGCGGTGTGCGTCAAATGCGGCAAGCCAATGGTGATCAAACTGGGCCGCTTCGGCAAATTTTTAGCCTGCAGCGGGTATCCGGAATGCACCAATAAAGCGCCGTTAGACAAAGACGGCAAGTCCCAGCCGCTCCAACTCTTGGATGAAAAGTGCCCCGAATGTGGCAAACCCTTGACCCAACGGATCGGCCGCTTTGGGCCTTTCGTCGGCTGCTCCGGGTACCCGGACTGCAAATACATTAAAAAAACGCCGCCCAAGGAGTACGGCACATGTCCCAAGTGCGAGAAGGGCGTTATCGTCGCCAAGCGTTCGCGCCGCGGGGTATTTTACGCCTGTAACCAGTATCCCGCCTGCAAAAACGCTTACAACGGCGAACCCACCGGCGAACACTGCGCCACCTGCCAGAACATAATGGTCGCCGGCAACAACGGCCCCCGCTGCGGCAACAAAGAATGCCCGACGAGGAAAAAGTAAGTGCACGGTGCTCAGTGCTATGTACACGGCAATCGGCAATCGGCACGAAAAAACACCGGCGGAGCGGTGTTTTTTGATGCGGCGGCCGGAACGCAAGACCCTAAAAACAAAGTTGATACTAGGGTGCGCCTGGCCGCCGCAGTGAAACTATAGCAAAATGGGAAAAGGTCTGGCAAGAACTCCGTCCTATCCGTCC
>CAYJVS010000032.1:0-1800 GCA_964373635.1 uncultured Gammaproteobacteria bacterium | reverse complement strand
TCCGTCCTATCCGTCCTATCCATCCCATCCGTCTTATCCCTCCTATCCGTCTTATCCGTCAAAAATAAGAACTCCCCGAGTTGCCACGGGGAGTTCTCCGTTTCTTTGGGCCGTACCTAGTATCAACAGTGGATATCGTAGCAGGGATAGTATCCCCTGTCAAGTGCCCTAATTTCCCTCTCCCCTAGTGGGAGAGGGTTAGGGTGAGGGGGAACGATTATTGAAAATTTTTGCAACCTTTCCAGCCTTGTGAACTGACACCCAAATCAAGGGTAGCGGCTGCAGGTGAGCGAATCGGCGGTCGGATCGGTGCCTCGGCTCGTAAATGGCGGTTTGGGGGCAGGGCCGTTGCCGAAAGCGTAGCTGATGTAATACAGGAGATCATCCACCGTTCGCCGCCCGTCGTCGTTCACATCAGCCGCGTCCGCGCACGGCGGCGTCCATGACGGCGCCGCCGCGACCGGCCGCAGCTGCGGCAGCCCGCGGCCCACCAGCTCGATCTCGGCTATCGCCTCCGACCGGTTGCTTGGCCCGCCAACCACCCCGTCCCCATCCACATCCCCGCGCAGAAACTTCGCCTGGACTGACGTGTTCGTATTGGCATTGGCGTTACTGTTGCTGTTGGTCTGCGCCACCACCAGCGACGCGCCCAACAGCAAGCTCAACGCCAAACTCGCCCCGGCCAAGCCTAATCCCCGGGCAGTAGACTTTTGCATAATTTCCAATGGTTACTCGCAGTCTAGCACACGGCTACGGCCAGGGCCAGAGGGTTATGCCCCTCGCTCCCGCCTGCCGAATCCCGCGCCGCCATGGAGTCGCATGCGGGGACACGGAATTCACGGCTCACGTTCAAGAAACGCCAAAATATGCTTCGCGTATTGATTGAATTCTCGGATGGCTTCTCGGACGCTTTTGCGCAATATCGTGAGATCAAGGTTGTTATAATTATGCACCAAGGCATTGCGCAAACCGGCGCTCGGGGCAATTTTTTGGGCAAATTCCCGGGAATAGACGCCAATATCTGCCAAGCAGAGGAAGGTATCGCGATAGCGCAACACGTTGAGGGTGACGTCCCCCTTCGCGGCGATCAGATGCTGGTTGATATCAATGGCGCGGCTGATGAGCCGTTCCAAAAATCGTTCGCAGGCGGCATATTTTCTGGGATCTTTGACCACGGCATCAATCGTGAGATCGGAAAACTCCTCCAACCACTTCAGCTCTTGCTGGTTGAGGTGGAGTTTTCTTTTGACCAGCGCGTGATCAATCATACCGCCGGGATATTTCGGCCATGCTATTCTTGAGTAACCTATCTTGCAACCGGCGCAAATCGTAACTGTCGTTGTAATCGCGGTAGGCGTACAGTCGAAACTCCTCGTAATCGGCGGGGTTGCCGTACAGTAACACGCCATCCCGCACCACCTGGTAACGAAACAGCGGATCTACACCATGCAGCGATTTGACGTCTAACTCTCGATGGGGACCGTTGCCAAATACTTTCGCCAACTCCCCAAAAAGTTGTAAATACTCGTCACCGCGCTCGGGGCCGCTCACGACATACGCCAGATCCAGATCGCTCCCCGCCCGCGGCGTATTGGTCGCGTATGACCCATGCAGAATCAAGAAACGCAGATGGCGTCTGCGCCCAATTTTTTCCAGTTGAATTCTTTGCGGCGGCGTGATGTCCATGCCGTTCACGGTACAATATTACACCGCTCCTGGCAACCCGGGCGTATTCAATCATCTACAATGACACCCCGAGGGGCACGGTTCTGTCATGAGAAAATGACACCGAGATCAAAC